>JAFZPB010000161.1 GCA_017552595.1 Muribaculaceae bacterium | reverse complement strand
TTGACGTTTTTGCCGTTGAGGTCGCAAACGTATGTGCCCGTATCGGAGTGATAGTAACAGATATGTTTGCCGTCGGGCGAAAGTTCGGGCCAGAGATAGGAGGCGTTGCGAGTGCCTTGCGGCGAAATTACGCGGGTCGAACCGTTTTGGCTTACGCAGAGTTGACCGTCGACAATCGACACTGCCACATCGGGGGCTGTAGCGGAAGCGACGAGGCTTTTCGATTTCAACTGCTTGCCTTCCACGACAAGGGCCTTGCCGCCGCGGAGGCTAAGAGCGTGGACGTCGCGTGACTTTTCGACGAGCGTCTGTTCGCGTTGCGTCTTAAGATTCTTCGTCTTGACGGTGGTCCAACGCAGATGGTTGGCGTCGGTGGTCATTTCGCGATAAATCACGTCGTCGCCATTGATTCTGACGCCGAAACCGTCGGCCTTCGTCGAAATGACGGAAGTCTTGCTGTTGTTGAGGTCGAGTTTCTTCAACCCCTTTTGGGTTAATTCGGAGAACACCACAAACGAGCCGTCGGGGCTGATAGTGGCATTGTCAACGAGCGTGCCCGAAGGGACAGGCACTTTCTTGATTGACTCAACCGTGAGAAGTTGAGCATGCATGGCGGGCAGAGTCGCAATAATAGCGACTGCCAGCAACATGAATTTTTTAACTTTCTGATTCATATTGACTTGATTTGATTTGATTGATTTCTTTCTGCTTGAGTTTTTAATGGTATTTTTATTATCTGATGCATTTGACAATAAACAACCCACAAATTTATGAAAAAACAAAAAAAATCCTCCCTCACGGCAGTTAAATTTTGTTAAAATCGTTACGGACTCCCCTTCGCCGGAAGTTCCCTTCTTGGGTGGAATTTTCTTTTTTGTAAAAATTGCGTATCTTTGTGCCATGGTCTCGGACAACTCGGACTAATCAGACAACTCGGACAAATCCAACACATCTGATGAATCTAACAAAACCGAGGAAATAGAGATGTCAGATAGAAAACGATTGTTTAACAAATAAAAAATTGCATTATGCCATTCTTGAAGCGTGGGGGAGGCTTTCGCTCCTTGAAGGTGTTTCAGATTACGGAAATTGTTTTTGACATTGCATATTATTTTTCCCATAGGTATCTCTGGGTCGGTGTCCGAACGGTAGATCAGATTGTGCAAGCAGCACGAAGTGGAAAACAAAATATTGCGGAAGGATCGGCGGCATCAACCACCTCGCGTGAAATGGAAATAAAGTTGACGAATGTCGCAAGAGCAAGTCTGCAGGAGTTGCTTCTTGATTTCGAAGACTACCTTAGGGTTCGTAAGTTGGGACAATGGACATCCTCTCATCCTCGCTTTGAACCCCTTCGTCAATATGTTAGAAGCGACAAGTTCAGGCAGGAATATTCGACGTTGCTTGAAAAAATGAATGACGAAGAACTTGCTAATATGTCAATCACGTTAATTCATCAGGCGGACTATCTTTTGCAGCGTCTTCTCGAAAAACAACAAGACCAATTTCTTGCCGAAGGAGGGATTCGTGAACAAATGACCCGGGCTCGGATTCGATATCGCAATGCAAAATCCGACGGTTCAAACAATGTCGAGAATTCAGACAAATAAATCAAATCAGATTAGTCTGATAGGTCCGAGAAGTCCGAGTCAATATAAATAAAAAAGAAGGCCCCCTCGTGATGAGGAAGCCTTCTTTTTGTCGGCGTTAGCCGTTAAGGTTTAGCGGATAACCACTTTCTTCGTGCGGAGCGAACCGTCGGAGAGGGTGGCGACGCGGATAGCGATTTGACCCTTAGCGGGGTTCATCACGCGTTGGCCTTGGAGGTTGTAGTAAACAGCCGAAACTTCTGTTGCTTCGCTGTTGTCGTTGCCAACCTTTTCAACGCCAGTCGGCGGCATACCATAAGTATACATACTTACGAGAGCACCGGCGAAGTTTTGATAGATGGTCGCATACGAGCCGTCTTCGCTTACACGAGCAGTCAGAGATTGTTGTAGATAAGAAGTACTTGAGACAGTTTCTTCTCTAACTGCAACGGGTTCAGATTCACCATCTTTGAAGATTGCATATCCATCTTTATAGTTGGTGCCAATCGGTTCAACAGTGTAAGTACTGTTGCCAAGTTTGAAGATGTCGAAGCCGTCCGATGCGTTACGAGTAACGTCACGGGTAATGTGCTTGTTGCTACGTACGCGTAAAGCCCAATATGCAGTCGGGTCGGCGGCAAATAGTGAGATGTCACTTGCTGTAGGTTGAGCGATTGTTGAAGTGTCAGAAGTGATGTTGCCAGCAGGAGTAACTGCCGATGCTGAAACTTGTGCACCATTAACAATGTGGAACACTGCTGCCAAGGTGTTGCCAGTAGGCATCAAGCAGAAATATCCGCCGTCTGCCGACATCACGTTGCCGATGATACGACCTGCGGCGTCGTTACGTCCAGCATTAACGCCTTCAGGGAATGTGAGAGCGAGGTCGTGAGTGTCTCCATTAGGCTCAATAATAATCCAATTGGTAGATCCTGAAGCAGCAGCCCATCCATTTTGGATGAGGATGTTGCCAGCGTCGTCAGAAGTGATGGCAGTACCTATGCCAGAGGGTAATCCATCCTTAAATACGGAACGATTTCCAGATGCGTCATACTTGTAAACTGTTCCTGCAGACTTGTCAGTGATATATACACCATCGCCATAACCAGTCGAGAAACGGCCATTAGCGGCTGCGATAATGTTTTGGTTTGTTTCCATCACTTTAGTGAATTCGAATTGTGATGGATCAATGGGAACTTCGTTGGTGATTACAAATTCGCCCGTGGAAACTTCAGAAACGACACCATACTTAACGGCGATAGCCTTAACGGTGTAAGTTGCGTCAAGAGTCAATTCCTTGGTGAGGTGGAACGATTCGGGTGTCGGGGTTTCGCCGTGGAAGGTCACGTAGATATCGGCATCGGGAACTTCTTCCGAGGCGATAGCGATGTTGACAACCTTATAGTATGTGCCGGGTGCGGGGTTGAAGGTCGGAGCGAACGACTTCGTGTTGATAACGGCCTTCATTCTCTTATAGTCGACAGTGATTGTGTAGTAACCTGCGAGGCATTGGAATGATTGGCCATTGTTTGCCGTCAAGGAGATTTCTTCTCCGAGGTGGCCGTCAACAAGGAAGTTGCCTTCAGAAACTGCACCGAAGCGAGATGCGGCGATAGCGTCCCATGATTCTCCGAGAGCGGTTGTGAACGAGAAGTAACCATAATTGTCGGTATCGCTGGCCTTGCAGACAAATACGTCGGCTGAATGGAGACCCGTGGCTTCATCGTAGGTCATTTGAACGCCTACATTCGGTGCCCAAGCATTGCCGTCAACTTGACCGAGAATATAAACATCGGGAACAGGTTCGATTTTTTCGATGTTGATAGTGGCTTCATATTCGCCGGTGAATTTCCAAGTGATGTTGTATTCACCTTCGGGAACTACCCATGCGCCGGGGTTGTAATCCCACATTTGTGCGCCGAGGTCGGTGCCATATTCAGCGGATGTGACATTGTGGTCGCCGCCGCCTTGAACACCCCAACGATAGTTGTGACCGTTGAAGTTGTCCCAGTTGCTGTCAGCGCCGAGAGCGGTTGCCATATTGAAGGAAGCACCATTTGCACCTGCGGAAACCGTAGCGGTATAACTGCTGGAAGTGGCGTCATAAGTCATTTGAACGCCTACGTTCGGAGCCCACGTGTTGCCGTTGACAGTACCGAGAATGTAAACATCGGGAACTGAGGATTCCCAGTTGATGTCGTATTCAGCGCGAGCGGGAGTTGTAACGTCGAGCGACGAACGGGGCATTGCGTAGCATTTAACCCATTCTGCTGAGTTGGTCGAAACATAGAGGTTGTCGGCATAGTCCCAAGCAAGTCCGCTGACGTTTGTTCCGTCGATGGTAATAGTATATGCGGCCGAACCGATTGAACCATTTGCATCTGGTGTGAAAATACCTAATTTTTTCGCAGCCGTACCTTTTGCAAGGCGAGTGCGGTCTTTGCTGAATGCCATGCCGTTACCACGGGAGACATAGTTTGTCAAGAGGTCAACTCTTTGGCCGGAAATGTTGTATGCGACGTGGCAGGGTTGTGTGGCAGAAGGTGCTCCGCGATATTGTGCGATGTGGAAGAAACCGTTGCCGATTGCAAGGTCGTTTTCGTGGTTAATCCAATAGCCACCGTCGGAAGGATTGGCGGTGCGGGTGTTGAGCGAAGGAGCGGCGTTCCATGTCGTGGCTGTGCCAAGATTATAGCCATAAGCACCAGAACCAGAAGCGGCATTTGTGGTAACAGCACCGGAAGCGTTAATGGTTTGGGAAACCATAATTAATTTCAAGTCAGCACCTGAGCCAACAACGTCGAAGCCCATACAGGGACCTGTTACGAATGTTGTTTTAGTGTCGTCGGTGTAGATTTTACCTGCAATAGCACCATCGTCGCCAGAGGTTACTTGGAAACCAGTGAACACCGGAGTTGCGGCGGCATTGAAGTCGTTGGGATTAACTTCAAAGATGGGTGAGGTGACACGGTTGCTACGGCTGACGAACAAACGGCCGTCATCGGAATAGCGAACTTTCTTCAAGTCAAGGTTGGCGGCACATTCTGCTTTAGCAACAGCAGTCATACCAGCGGAAAAACCGTAGGTGTTGTTGCTGTTCTTGATGGGTTCGAAGTTCGGAGTGAAGGGATAGAGACCCATACCGATGCCTTGACCTTGGCCCGACATATAAGCAGAACTGATAGCAGATGCACTATACCAAGATTCAACAGTGACAATGCGACCGAAAGTGGGACTTTCAGTGCAGTTGTTACATGCAACACCCCAGGGTGCGTAGAATGCATAGCCCAAATCTACGCTTTCCCCATTTCTCTTGACGAGTGTAGGAGCGGAAACGGCAGAACCAGTAACTTTGACGCCTACTTTGTAGGTGCCGGTAGCGAGGCCAGCCATAGGGATTGAAGCGGTGTTGACATTGGCGGTGATGTCGCCTTCAACAGATTTTACCAACTGGCCGTCTTTGTAAAGTTCGACGGAGACCGCTGTGGGGGTGCCGACGAGTTTGTAAGTGACGTCAACGCCAGTTGCTGTCTTTGTAGCCGTAACATCGTAAGCGAAGGGGTTGTGGTTGGTCAAGCCAGCCGTATTGACGGTGACTGCCTTAGCCCCTACTGCCATTGCGATGGCGGCAAAGAGAAGTAATAATGATTTCTTCATAATTGTTTGAATATTAATTAATTTGAAAAATATATAAGTTAAATTATATCGATTTAAGGAATGCCGACAACACTCTGTCCCGAAAGTCGGCGACGGCTACGGGATAGGTGGAAAGCAAGGTATAATGCCTGTTCATCAAACCTTATTTTACAATATATCACGCAAATGTACTAATTTTTTTTCTGATACGACTAATGTTTTCCCCAAAAAAAAGACAAAAAAGTTTAAAAGGGCAAAAATCAATGCATGACAATGCATAATTGTTTTCGAGCGGTCGATAGTTCGAGCAATCGAGAAGTCGAAAATCCTTGAAACTATCAACTTTGAACCAGCCTATAAAAAATTTTTTTGATTTTTTTTGAAAAAAATTTGCACAGTTCGGAAATGCTGCGTAATTTTGCGGTGTAATATCGTAGTGGTACACTATAACAGAAGATAATTCTAACTTTAAAACAGCATAGTTATGATTGAAGTAAATGATGTGAAATTCAGTTATTCTAAGCATCAACCGCCGGTCTTCGACCATTTTTCGATTCGCTTCGAATCGGGAAAGATTTACGGGTTGCTTGGAAAAAACGGTTCGGGCAAATCGACGTTGCTCTATTTGCTCGCCGGCCTATTGAAACCTGCGGAGGGCAGAGTGCTCTATAAGGGCAATGACGCTGCCCGCCGCCGTCCGTCGTTCCTCGGCGATACTTTCATCGTGCCTGAGGTGTTTGACACTCCCGACCGCACGATTGTGGCCCACGCCCGCGAGTTGAGCCGTTTTTATCCCCACTTCGACAATGAGTTCCTTAATTTCTGTATCAAGGAATTCGAAATCGACCCCAAAAGGTCGATGATACACATGTCGATGGGTCAACGCAAGAAAGCCTACGTATCGCTTGCGCTTGCGACACGTCCGCGTCTGCTTCTTATGGACGAGCCGAGCAACGGCTTCGACATTCCTTCGAAAAGCCAGTTCCGCAAGGTAATTGCCGCCGGTGCCGCCGACGACACGACTGTGATTATCTCAACTCACCAAGCCCACGACATCGAGAATCTTATCGACCAGATTGTGATTATCGATTACAACGGGTTGCTTATCAACGTTCCTGTATCGGTGGTAATTGAACGTCTCACGTTGTGCCGACAAATGTTTGGCGAATCCACAGATGGCGCATTGTTTGTGCGACCTATGTTGGGCGGCAACATCGCTATTTATCCCACCCGTGAAGGAATCGCTGATTCGATGCCTCTCGACCTCGAAACGTTCTTTGAAGCGGTTTCGATGAATCCGGTAATGTTTACAAATTATTTAAACGAAAAACCTGTTGAAAATGGAAACGTCTGATAATTTCTCAATTTCGCGGATGTTGCGGTATATCCGCTTCGATTTTGTGAGCAATAAGAAGTCCTACATCATGAGGATTTCGCTCATCGCAATTATTTTGTTTCTTGTGATGCTGTTAGTCAGTATGACGGCCGGTGTAGGTGATGTCGTCACGCATGCCCATTATTGTGGCACGATAGGGATTGTGGCAAGTTGGATGTTGGCCATAGCCCTTTCAATCTCGTTGTCCTACATTTTCGAACCGATGAAGACCATTGGCGGTCGCATAAATCATCTGATGCTGCCCGCTTCGAAAGCCGAAAAATTCACGGGTCGCCTTCTTATTTCTACTTTGGGCCTTTTTGCGGCGTTCATTGTGGCAATATTGGTGACAGAGTCGGTCAGAAATGTCGTGTTGTTGGCGTTCGGCGACAAGTACAGCGATGTTATCGGGTTCGACTTCTTCGGCATTGTTAAAGAATTGTGGGGAATAATGTTTGTTGACAAGTGGTTGACTACCCACCAAATGTTTGGTTTTTCGACCTTCCTCCTCGGCGGCGCATTATGGTATAACTACTCGTTTGTCAAGACACTCTTTGCGCAGACTGTCATCGGGATGGGACTACTTATTTTGGGCGGATTCTTCTCAATTTTATCACTCATCACTGATTGGCTGGACAGTGCCGACTGGGAGGTGTTGTATAATGTTTCGTTCGTCGTTGCATGGGTGATTATGCTCGCTATGTGGGTTTTGACCTACCAACTCTACCGACGGGCCTCCATTGTAAATAAACGTTTCATTTTCAAACAGTAACCGATATGAATTTCGAACCGACAAAACCGATTTTCCGCCAAATCGCCGACCATATCTGCGATGAGATTATGCAGGGACGATTTGCCGTCGGAGGCCGCATCCCGTCGGTGCGGGAGTATGCGGTTTCTCTTGAAGTGAATGTTAACACGGTGGTGCGCTCATTCGAGATTTTGCAGAACGACGGCATCATCGTCAAGGACCGAGGCGTGGGATTCTTCGTTGCCGACGAAGCGTTGGATATCATCCGCAAGAAACGCGTGGAGCGGTTCAATGCGGAGGTTCTGCCCAATCTTTACCGCCAAATGCGGTTGTTGGGCATCTCCTGCGACGACATTGTCAGCGGTTACGAGCGATTCCTGAACGGACAACAATAATCCGATTCCGTATGGAAAAAAGGCGTGCCAATAATGTTGGCACGCCATTTTGTCGTATTGTTGAGGATTATTTCTTTTTGCGGACTTTTAGCGTTGAACCCACTGAGAGGTGGTCGGTAGGCTTGCAGTGGTTGAGTTTGCATAACTCGTCGACGGTCATACCGTTGCGGGCGGCAATGCGATAGTAGGAGTCGCCTTTTTTGACAGTGACAGTCGAAGTTTTGCCCTTCTTGTCTTTTTTGACCTTTTTATCCTTTTTATCGTTCTCTTTTTTAGCCTTTTCTTTTTCTTTGGACTTCTTCTCTTTTTCTTTTTTCTCCTTTTTGTCGGTAGATTTTTCCTTCTCCTTCTTTTCTTTTTTATCGGCTTTTTTATCGACTTTCGCGGTCTTTTCGGTTACATTTTCGGCAGTTTCGGTTTCGGCGGGGCCGTCGTACATTTGAGTGTCGGCCTCCGATTCTACTTCATCTTCGGCGATTTTTTCGACATAACTTTCGATGGGGTCGAGCGGTTTGGGTTTGTCGTTGACGTAGTCGATTACAGGCCGGCGACGCGGACCGCGATAGCCTGTCTTATAGGCGTTTTTGAGGGTCTCGTTTGTGATTTGGATTTCGCGGTTCACTTGACGCGGGCGGTCGGCGAGAGAGTGGGAAAAGAGCCAGTCGTAGGCTTCTTTGATATACATGCAGCGGGCGAGAGCGCCATGCGATGCGCCAGGAAGCCAGTCGTAACGGAGCAAGGCGCCGCCGTTGGGTGCCGACTTGATGTTGGCGACTACTTTCTGCGAAGCCGAAACGGGAATGGCGCGGTCGGCAGTGCCGTGGATAATCCATAGGGGCACTTTCGACAGTTCTTTCTGTCGTTCGGGCTTGAATGTCGAACCGCCGCAAAGCGGCATCGCCGCAGCGACTTCGTCGGGGTATGCGTTGGCGTAGTCCATAGTGCCGTAGCCGCCGAGGCTCATGCCGATGACATAGATTCGGTTGGCGTCGAGGGCATAATGTTTTTTAATCCATTCGAGAGAGTTGTGGATTTTCTCCGGTTTCCACCATGAGCCGCGCGGACATTGAGGCGAAACGACGATTGCGTCGATTGACTTGCCCATTTCGAGAGCGTTGATAGTGCCGTAGCGTTTGGTGCGGTTGAGGTCGGTGCCGCAAAGTCCGACGCCGTGGAGATTGATTACAACAGGCGTTTTCTCCTTCGTCTCGTCGTAATTCGGCGGGAGATAAAGCAGGAAGTTATAACTGTCGGGCGCCACATTGTAGTGGGCGGAAATACGTCCGTTTGCCGCCGATGCCGACACGGCTATGATTATGAACAGTGATAAAAAAATTCGTCGTAACATAATGATATATAGTTATAAAAAGGAGGAAGTGCCATATTAGGGCAACTTCCTCTGATAGTGCGCATGAAGGGACTCGAACCCCCACGCCCGAAGGCATCAGATCCTAAGTCTGACGCGGCTGCCAATTACGCCACATGCGCGGATTCCGACTGCAAAGTTACTAACTTTGCGCCGACTGACAAAATTTTTGTTGAAAATCGTTTATCGCAGTAATCGATTTTTGTCAAATTTCGGTTATCGGGGTAAACGGTTTTTCGTTAAAAACGCTTATCGCAATAAACGATTTCCGTGGCATACGATATTCGCGTCGCCACGGAAATAGGGGATATGTTTGGAAAAAATTGCCGTTATTTGTCGGGGTTGGCTGAGCGGAAGATGCGGTTCCAGCGGATTTTGCCGTTGAAAAGTGGGCGGTCCTTGTCGAAGGAAATCAGGATGAACATCGGAGTGCCGACGATGTGGTCCTCAGGCACGAATCCCCAGAAGCGCGAGTCGAGCGAGTTGTCGCGGTTGTCGCCCATCATGAAATAATAGTCCATCGTGAAGGTGTAGTCTTTTGCGGGTTTGCCGTCGATGATGACGTTAGTGCCGTCAAAATAGGCATCATGATGACCTTCGTAGTTGCGGATACAGCGGTTGTATGTTTTCCATGCCGTCTCGTTGAGGGCAATTTTTGCGCCTTTGCGGGGAATCCATAGACCACCTTGCCCGCCGTAGTTGTAGCAAGTCCAACCTTTTGAAACTTCTTCGGGGAACATTTCGCCGTAGTCGAGGTCGCTGGCGCGGAATGTGAATGCGATGTTCGGGTTGGCTTTCACTTTTGCGAACATTTCGTCGGTCAACGGCACGAGATAGATGGGCGGTAGAGTCCCGTCCTCGTTGAACACGAATCCGCATTGGCGCAATGCTTCGTATTCAGCAGGCTGAGGCGAGTACATCTTGCGGTCGTCGGCAGCCACGCCGAGTTCGTCCCAAAAGTTCGCCGTCAGCGCATCGTGTTTCGTCTGGATATAGTAGTTGTTTTGTACGTTTTTAGGTTGTGGCATCGGCACACCGTTGTTGTAGATTACGCCGCCTTTGATGAGAATTCTTTCGCCGGGAAGCCCCACGCAGCGCTTAACGTAGTTGTCGCGGCGGTCGACTGGGCGATAGATAACTTCGCCGACGTCGCCCATCGGCACGCGGTTCGACCGGACTGCGTCGCGACCGAACATTTTCACGAGCGTATAATAGTCGGGGTTGGCCACTTTCGTGCAGACGGTGTCGCCGGCGGGGTAGTTGAAAACCACGATGTCGCCGCGTTCTATTTTGCGATAGCCTTTCAGACGGTGGTATTCAAATTGCGGCTTCTCGATGTAACTTTTGCAGTTGAGAATGGGGAACGTGTTCTGTACGAGAGGGAAGTGAATGGGCGTTTGCGGCACGCGAGGCCCGTAAGCCATTTTGTTCACCCACAGGTAATCGCCGACGAGCAGCGATTTTTCAAGCGATGAGGATGGAATCTGATAGTTCTGCCCCACGAAAGCGAATACGAAATAGACGAGCACGACGGCATAGACGATAGCATCGACCCAACTCATCACGTTGCGCACGAACGAACTTTTCGATTTTTTCCACCATGTAAAGGGAATATAACCAGTGATGTAGATGTCAAAAAGGAGGATAATCCACGGGGCTACCCACCAGTTGCCGAGCCATGCCACCCAAGCGAAGAAGATGGCGGCGACGATGCCGAAACGAATCCAACGAGTCGTCTTTATTTCGCGGATGCGTCGTTTGAAATCCTCCACAAAACCGCCTTTCGGCGCGTCTTCTACGACAGGCTGTTTCGTTTGGGGTTCGTCAGGAACGATTACAGTCGGCTCGTCGGGAACTATTTCAAATGGTTCATCGGGAACGAATTTGTCTTTCGGTTCGTCGGGAACTGTCGGTTGTCCGTTGATATTATCGTTGATTTCCTTTTCGTTTTTGCTCATATTTGGGGAGTTGGATATCAGTTGATTGTCAAAATATCCGCAAAATTAAAAAAAATAACGGACAAAAGCCCCACCGCCCGCCGATAACTGCCCGATTACAACAATTATTAACAAAACCGACGATTATTTTATCGCGACGGTTGGGTTGATGATGAAGAGGCGGGAGGTGGCGCGGGTGATGGCGGTGTAAAGCCAGCGGTAGAAGTCTATGCCCAACGCTTCGGGTGGGATGCCGCCCATATCGACGAAGACGTTGCGCCATTGGCCGCCCTGCGATTTGTGGCACGTTACGGCATAGGCGAATTTCACTTGTAGGGCGTTGAAATAGAGATTTTTCTTGATTTCGCGTTGGCGCGTGGATGGTGCAGTCGAGGGCTCGAAGGTATCGGGGTCGTTCATAATGCTCTGATAGAGCGATTGCTGTTCCTCGGCGGAGAGCGATGCGGTTTCGGAGAGCAGAGTGTCGAGGTTAAGTTTGCAGTCGAAGTCGATTCCGTAGTCGGGGAGATGGAGATTGACGTCGGCGAAGAGCGTGTTATAGCGGAATTCGGTGCCGTAGATGCGGTTGACGGTTGCCACGTCGCCGTTGGCGATGAAGTCGAGGCCTTTGATGTCGTGACTCCAGAAGTAGTTGTTTTTGGCGATGAGCAGGCGGTCGTCGTCCTGAAGTGTCTGCTCACGTCCGAGCACTTCCACACGTATGGCGCGGTTGAACTCCACTGCCCGACGATTGGAACGTGTGATGAGAATGGTGCCTTCCGTGCCGTCGATGTCGTAGGCTTGGGTGAGGGCGTCGACGAGGTCCTCGCCTTCGACAACTGCCACATCATCGAACATCGAGGTGTGGAGCATCGGCTCTGGAAGCGGGTCGCGAAGCATGGCGCGACGTAGCCATGTGGCATTGTAAAGCAGTCCGGAACGCGACGCCTGGCGGACAGTCTCGGTGATGACGGCTTTTGCCACATGAAGGCCGAAACCACGAAGCGTGGCCACATCCATCGCAGGGCTAACCGTGCAACCGACGGGCGGCAATTGGGCGGTGTCGCCGAGGAGAATAAGACGGCAGTTTGTGCCCGAATAGACATAGTGGATTAAGTCGGCGAGGAGGCTGTCGCCTGTTGAAGAGTCGTCGCCAATCATCGAGGCTTCATCAACGATGAAGAATGTATCGGAGTAGCGGTTCGGGGCTACTGAGAAGCGACCGATGGGGTCGGCGACGGTGGTGAGAGTGTTGTAGATGATGCGGTGGATGGTATAGGCGGGATGGCCGGCAAAAGCGGAGAACACTTTCGCCGCCCTGCCTGTGGGGGCGAGGAGGGCGCATTTAATGCCGACCGAACCGAGAGCCTTGACGAGAGCGCCTGTGACTGAAGTTTTGCCCGTACCGGCATAGCCGTTGAGGAGAAAAACGGTGTCGGCGGCGGTTTGTGACGAACAGAATCGGGCGAGGGCATCAATAAGTTGTGCCTGCTGGTCGTTGGGGTCGTAAGGCAGGCACTCCATTATCCTCTGCGAAAATTCCTTAATCGTCAAAAATAATTGTTGTTTTGGTTATCCTTAGTTGTTTTTGTTGTCTACTTAATTAGCCGAGAATGTTTTATTTCTTCAGCGACCATTCGAAACCGTCTTTGGTGTCTTTGACGACGAAGCCGATTTCGGCGAGGCGGTTGCGGATAAGGTCGGACGTCGCCCAGTCTTTTTTCGCTTTCGCCTCGGCGCGGATGGTCAGAAGCAAATCGACGGCATCCTCAAAAGGTTTGAGGGCTGAGTCGTCGGCCTCGCCTGCGCCGACGATGTCGGTGCGCATGCCGAGAATGTCCACGAAGAATGTGGCGAAAAGGTTTCGAAGTTCGTCGATATCCTCTTGCGACAGAGTAGCGTTGCCGTCATTGACTTGGTTGATTACGCGGCAGGCGTCGAAAAGGTGGGCGATGACGATGGGTGTGTTGAGGTCGTCGTCCATCGCTTCGTAGCATAGTGCGCGATATTTCTTGACATCTACCGACGACGTTTCGGCGGCCTTCAATTCTCCGAGACGACGATGGGCTTCGAGCATACGTTGCAACGCCTTTTCCGAACCTTGCAGGGCTTCATTGGAGAAGTCGAGCGTAGAGCGGTAGTGGGCTTGGAGAATGAAGAAGCGGATGGTCATCGGAGCATATGCCTGAGTGAGCAACGGGTGGCTGCCGGTGAAGAATTCGTCGAGGGTGATGAAATTGCCGAGCGACTTGCCCATCTTCGTTCCGTTGATGGTAATCATATTGTTGTGCATCCAATAGCGGACAGTCTCTTCGCCGTTGTGGGCAACGGATTGGGCGATTTCGCATTCGTGGTGGGGGAACATGAGGTCCATACCGCCGCCGTGGATGTCGAACGGGCGACCGAGATATTTCTCGCCCATCGTCGAGCATTCGA
>JAFZPB010000160.1 GCA_017552595.1 Muribaculaceae bacterium | reverse complement strand
GGTATGAGTAACTAATTAATGCCAGGTGAGAGATTTAATTCTCTCGCCGTGGCATTTTTATTCTAAATTTTTGAAAAATTTTTCAATTTTATATTAAATCATCTTAAATAACAATTATAAAAAATCTCGTTTATGAAGGAACTCCGGGGATATGTCGACTTATGACACAAGAATCCCCCAAACAAATTTTGAGTGAAGACTTTCCTCGCCACCAATGGCCTATATCCGGCGGCTGGGGTTATACGGAAGAAGATGCTGTCGTAATCGAAGCGCAAAATGAATCGGAAGGCATCGGACTTGAATATAAATTTCTTGAATATCGTTCTTACGAGGAGGGTATAATATTCCGTCCCAAAGGACAGCAACTCGCCGGATTTAGGTTTTCAAGGGTAAGTCAATCTTTGTGCTCTGGCAAGAATGGTAGGCATTACGATAAGGTTGTTGTTAAGGTCTCTGCCTATAAAGAAGAGGATTTCGATCAACTCCGTAATGAATGGATTTCCAACAAGGGTTTTGCTGACGACGAACAAGGATTGTTGGCACATATTGAAAAGGCGGATTCTTTGATGATTACCTATGAGGTTGTCGGGTGGTTTGACATTACCTCTTTTTTCGGCAAACGATAAGCCTGTTATAGACATCCAGGGACTTTAATAAAACAGAGTGAACGGATATTGGGCATGCCACAGATAATAATTTTGCTATTTACGCAAAAATATTGTAACTTTGTAAGTTGAAACGTAACTGACTATAATTGTGGAAAAAGATAAGAAACCGTCACTGCTCCGCCGTTCGATTTTGGCGAATCTCGTATTGATAATCCTCACGGGTATTTTTCTCGTGTGGTTGGCGTTGATTTTCGTGGATTATTGGACCGACCACGGCGTGTATAAAACCGTGCCCAATGTCGTGGGAATGAGTTTCGACGATGCTGTCCGCACTCTTGAATCGGAGGGCCTCAACTGCGAAATCTCAGACTCGGTCTATCTTGCCGATGTTGCACCTGGCCATGTCGTCGAGCAGACACCAAAATCGGAATCCAAGGTAAAAAACCACCGCACGGTATATGTAGTTGTGAAGGCTTTCTCCACAAAGATGGAAACGATTCCTAATCTCGTCGACATGTCGGTGCGCCAAGCCGAATCGTCGCTCGAAGGATTGGGCTTCACGAAAGTCAAGGTGGAAATGGTCCCGTCGGAATACAAGGACCTCGTTTTGGCTGTTCGTATCAACGGCAAGTTGGCGTCGGCAGGGGCCCGTGTGCCAATTACTTCGGTGATTACGCTTGAAGTGGGAGAGGGAATGGAAGATATTGACCTTGACGACTCTCTTTCCACCGACTCAATAGAAAAAGTAGACCTCTTTTAATCGCCCACAGCGATGACTTCCGAAGAAATGCTTCAGTCGCTGACCGACCTCGACGACAATGTTATTGTCGATGATGCCGGCAACGAGATGTATGAGCATTTCCGTTTCGTTGCCGATAAGGGTCAGACACTCCTCCGAGTAGATAAATTCCTCGTAACGAGAATAGTAAACGCATCGCGCAACCGTATTCAGCAGGCTGCCGAGGCAGGTTGCATTATTGTCAATGGCCGTGCCGTCAAGTCGAACTATCGCGTAAAACCTTACGATGTGGTGAGCGTGGTGATGGACCGTCCTCGTTATGAGAACGAAATCGTTGCAGAGGACATCCCACTCGACATTGTTTACGAAGACGACACCGTGCTTGTGGTGAACAAACCCGCAGGACTTGTCGTACACCCAGGACACGGCAATTATACAGGCACACTTGTTAACGCCCTCGCATGGCATTTCCGCGACAATCCCGACTACGATGTCAGCGACCCGCGTCTTGGACTGGTTCATCGTATTGACAAGGACACTTCGGGCCTGCTCGTTATAGCGAAAACGCCCGACGCAAAAACTCGTTTGGGAAAGCAGTTCTTTGAAAAAACTACCCAAAGAGAATATGTGGCGGTGGTTTGGGGTGTTCCCGACCCTGCAGAGGGACGCATCGAGGGCAATATCGGCCGCAATCCTAAGGACCGATTACAGATGGCGGTCTTCCCCGACGGCAGCGAGGGCAAACATGCCGTCACCCACTATTCCCTAGTGGAGTCGCTTGGACATGTGTCGGTGGTGAAATGCCGTCTTGAGACGGGCCGTACCCATCAAATTCGTGTTCACATGCGCCATATCGGACATCCGCTGTTTAACGACGCTCGTTACGGTGGAGACGTTATTTTTCGCGGTAACACCTCGTCGAGTTATCGACAATTTGTCGAAAATTGCTTCCGCGTGTGCCCTCGTCAGGCGCTCCATGCCCGGACACTCGGCTTTGTACACCCTGTCACTCGCAAAGAGATGTTTTTCACGTCGAAATTGCCTGCAGATATGGAGGCGCTAATCGACCGTTGGCGCAATTATTCCACCCACAAAGCATAGACCCTTTATCACTTCAAGATGAAAAACGACAAAGGATATATAGAAGTTAACGAGGCAAAGGTCAACAACTTGAAGAATGTCTCTGTCAAGTTGCCTCGCTCAAAATTTATAGTTTTTACCGGACTTTCGGGGTCGGGCAAAACCTCGTTGGCGTTTGACACGATTTACGCAGAAGGTCAGCGTCGCTATGTCGAAAGCCTCTCGTCGTATGCCCGCCAGTTTATGGGCAAAATGGCCAAACCCGACTGCCGTTCGATTACAGGCCTGCCGCCGGCTATTGCAATCCGTCAGCACGTCAATACTCGTAATCCGCGAAGCACTGTCGGCACATCCACAGAGATTTACGACTATCTTCGCTTATTATTCGCACGTATAGGCCATACATTTTCGCCTGTGTCGGGATGCGAAGTGCGGTGTCATTCGATTGACGATGTTGTTGCCGAAGCGTTACGTTGGCCCGACGGCACGCGTATCGCAATAGCGTCGCCAATCAACCTCCCTGAACGCCGTACATTCGCCACTCAACTTGATGTCTATTTAAAAGGCGGATTTTCAAGACTTTTGACTGTCGATTTCGACTTCGTGGAAATCCGGGATGTAGGTGCCAACGTATCTCCAGATGGGTATTCTTTGCTTATTGACCGCCTCGCTGTAGCGCATGAGGGTGACGAACTCAGCCGTCTACGCGAGTCGGTGGAAGCCGCTTTTTATGAGGGCAACGGCCAATGTAGGCTTGTGGTGTGGACTCCCGACGGCATAGTAGTCTCAGATTTTTCCAACCGTTTTGAGGCTGACGGCATCCATTTCATCGAACCTAACGACCTGCTTTTCAACTTTAACAATCCCTATGGAGCATGCCCATCGTGTGAGGGTTTTGGCAGGGTGATTGGCATTGACGAGGACCTTGTCGTGCCTAATACATCGTTGTCGGTCTATCAGGATGCTGTGGCATGTTGGCGCGGCGATAAGATGAGCCAATGGAAGGACGAACTGGTTCGGGTGGCTCGTCTGGCAGATTTCCCGATTCATCGTCCATATTGCGACCTCACTCAAGAGCAAAAGGACTTCCTCTGGCACGGAAATGAACTTTTCCCTGGCATAGACGGATTCTTCCGTATGGTTGAGGAAAACCAATATAAAATACAGTATCGTGTGATGATGGCTCGTTTTAGGGGCAAGACGCTATGTCCAACGTGCCACGGTTCGCGTCTTCGCAAAGAGGCCCTCTACGTCAAAATCGCTGACAAGACTATTGCTGATTTGACGACGATGTCGATTGACCGCCTGCTCGACTTTTTCCGCAATCTTGCTCTCGATGAAGTGGAGCGGAAAATTGCCTCCCGATTGTTGACCGAAATCACATCGCGATTGGAATATCTATGCAATGTTGGACTTAACTATTTGACTCTCGACCGGTTGTCATCGTCGTTGTCGGGCGGCGAAAGCCAGCGCATCAACCTTGCGACGTCGCTTGGTAGCGGTCTTGTCGGGTCGCTTTACATTCTTGACGAGCCGTCGGTAGGTCTTCACCCTCGCGACAATGCCCGTCTAATTTCGGTGTTGAGAAATCTTCAGCAGATGGGCAATACAGTGGTGGTGGTTGAGCACGATGAAGAAATAATGCGCTCGTGCGACTATATCGTGGATGTCGGACCTGAGGCCGGCTCGCGAGGCGGTGAAATAGTCTATCAGGGCCCCGTTGAGGGAATAGAAGGTGTTGAACGCAGTTACACGATGAAGTATCTCACCCGCCAAATGTCGATTCCCGTGCCCAAAAGCCGTCGTAAATGGCGCAATTTCATTGAAGTGAAAGGCGCACGTCACCACAATTTGAAAAATCTTGATGTGAAGTTCCCTTTGGGCGTTTTGACTGTGGTGAGCGGTGTGAGCGGTTCAGGCAAATCGACGCTGGTGCGTGACATCCTTTACAACGGATTGGTGCGACTTTTCGGCGATTCAGGCGACGCTCCTGGTGCCCACACTTCGATTTCGGGCGATATCAAAAGCCTGCGTGGGGTACAGTTCGTCGACCAAAATCCCATCGGTAAGTCGTCGCGCAGCAACCCTGCCACATACGTCAAGGCTTATGACGAGATTCGTCAACTTTTCGCCGACCAGCAGGCGTCGAAGCAGATGGGCTTTACACCGGCATATTTTTCCTTCAACACCGACGGAGGCCGTTGCGACGAATGTAAGGGTGAGGGGACAATCACCATCGAAATGCAGTTTATGGCCGACATCACGATTCCTTGCGAGTCGTGTCATGGACGTCGTTTCAAAAAGGATATACTCGAAATCACATATCGCGGAAAAAACATTTCCGATGTTCTCAACATGACTGTTGATGAGGCTATTGATTTCTTCGGGGTGGTTGATGCTCCCGCAGAACGCCGTATTCTCCGCCGTTTGCGGCCTCTAAAAGATGTCGGACTTGGATATATCAAATTGGGGCAAACGTCGGCGACACTTTCAGGAGGAGAAAACCAACGAGTCAAGTTGGCTTACTATCTCGCTCAAGAGCATTATAATGAGCCGATGCTTTTCATCTTTGATGAACCGACCACGGGTCTTCACTTCCACGATATTTTGACGCTCCTCGCGTCGTTCAACCGCCTTATACAATCGGGTCATTCCGTGATTATCATTGAGCATAATCTCGACGTGATAAAATGTGCCGACTATGTTATCGACCTCGGACCCGAAGGGGGCGATGCCGGAGGCTCGTTGGTTGTGGCCGGTACACCCGAAGAAGTGGTCGCCTGTGAGGAGAGTTTGACGGGAAAATTCCTTAAAGAGAAACTTTAAACAATCAATAAAATTTTATTAAACTAACGCATTAAATTTATGGTCATACAACGCTTACAATCATTGTTTTTACTTATCGCATTTGTTGCCCTTGTGTTATCGGCGATTTTTCCTGTTTATTTCCTTGTAGGGTATGAGCAGGTTATCTATGATGGTCCAGGTTCGGGCATGCCCGAAGCCATGAGTGTTTTCTCAAAACCCTGCGCCCATTGGCCCGGAATATCACTTTTTGCGCTGACCATTATCGACGCAATAATTTCAATAGTGGCGATTTCCCTTTTCAAAAATTTCCGCAAGCAAAAGAGAACAATCAAAATCGCCATTTGGTTATCGTTGTTGTTGGTGATAGGTGTCGGGGTTTATGGTTATCTCGACCCATTGGGCGGAAATGAAGAATTCACCACTGCCGGCATTATTTTCCGACTCGCGCTTGTCCCGTTGGCATTGGTTTTCCAGATTTGGGCCCTCCGCAGAGTAAAGGCAGACGAACGTTTGTTGCGCTCCGCCGACCGAATCCGATAGGATGAATTAAGAGTTGTTTTAGGCTTTTTGAAGGCGAAGGCAGGTCCAGTCGTCTTTTTTGTCGTGGCTTATATAGGATAAACCCAAAGGCTTCGCAGCGTTGAGGAGAATTTCCACATCGCTTTCGTAGAATCCGTTCAGTAGCATCGTTCCGTGGGCTTTGAGTCGGGCGGCATAGGCTTCTATGTCGGCGAGAATGATGTTGCGGTTGATGTTGGCGATAAACACGTCGGCGGGCTTGACGTCGGCAAGGCGTGCTGCGTCACCGAGAACGATGTTGATTTGAGGTTGGTGGTTAAGTCTAATATTTTCTAAAGCGTTTACGTAAGCGGCTTCGTCAATCTCAATGCCAGTGACGGGCGATGCTCCGCGCATGGCTGCGAGGATGGCGAGAATGCCTGTTCCTGTGCCCATGTCGATGACGGCTTTGCCGTCGAGTGAGAATGAAAGCAGGGCTTCAATCATGAGCGTGGTTGTCTGGTGGTGGCCAGTGCCGAACGCCATTTTCGGGTCGATTACGATGTCGTATTCAGCGACGGGAACGTCGCTGTGGAATGAACTATGAACCACACAGCGGTTGCCGATAACGATAGGTTTGAAATAGTTTTTCTCCCATTCCGCGTTCCAATCGCGGCCTTCCACGAGAATGTCGCGGTGGGTGATTGTTACGCCGTCGATTGGGAAATTGAGGATTGCGGTGTCAATGGTGTCGCGGTCATAGAGCCGCTGGCTGACGTAGGCAGTGAGGCCGTCGGGGTCGGCAACGAAACTTTCAAAACCGCTGTCGGCGAGAATGGCAGAAAGAACGTCTGCATAGGCTTCCTCGTAGGGGGAGATGGAGAATCTTACTTCAATATAGTCGTTCATGATAGCGATAGAAAACTAAATAATTGACGAAATTACAAAAAAATGGCTGAAAATTCCTAAAAATCGAAACAAAATTCGTAAATTTGCAGCCGCAATCACAAAAAGCGCTTTGGAGTGATGCTCGAGTGGTTGAAGAGGCACGCCTGGAAAGCGTGTATACGTCAAAAGCGTATCGGGGGTTCGAATCCCCCTCACTCCGCAAAATTTTCTTGAAAAGAGCATTCTTCGGGATGCTCTTTCCTCGTTTTATACGACGGCTCACCGCCGATGTTGAGAATTTCGTCGGAAAAGTAGGCTATTTGCGGAAATTTTTGTAACTTTGCAAAGATATATACATAAGATAATAAAATTGGCAAAAAGTGGTATAAGAATGCGAAGACGCAATAAAAGCCGCAGTTAACCAGTTGGAAAAATAAAGAAAAAGGTAATAGAAATGAGAAGACTTTTTAGAGCGATTTTGCTGACCGCGACGGTGGTCGCCGTGACAGCATGTTCGCCGAAGAATGTTAAGTACATCTCCGATGCTCCAGCCGACAAATCGTATCAGGTTACGGTTGAGGCGATAAAGGTCCAACCTTACGACAAATTGTCAATAGTCATCGGCACACGGTCACCGGAAATCACCAGTACGGTAAACCTTCCTTATGTGGCTCAACGTATTGGGTCAATGTCGAATTTGACG
>JAFZPB010000012.1 GCA_017552595.1 Muribaculaceae bacterium | reverse complement strand
GGCGCCGACATCCGCGCTCCGAAACTTGCCGAGTATCTCAACATCGCTTCGTCGCCAGGTTTGACGAATTACTTGTCGGGCCAAACGGAAGAGGTCGCGGACGTGCTTCAACAGACAGGTGGCGCCGCTGACGTGATTGTGGCAGGTCCTATTCCGCCGAATCCGTCGGAATTGCTTCTCGGTGGTCGCCTCGAAGCCCTCATTAACGGATTGTCGAGCAGTTACGACTATATCATCATCGACTCTGCGCCTATCGCCCTTGTCAGCGACACATTCTCGATTTCGAAGTTCGCCGACGCTACAATTTACGTGGCACGTACGAAGGTGACGACACGCGCTCTCATCAAGTATCTCAACACGGTTGTCGATCGCAAGCAACTGTCGAATGTCTCGATTGTCCTCAACGACACCGACCCGAAACTATCTTATGGCTACGGTTACGGCTATGGAGCATCCGACGAGGATGATGAGAAGTAAACTCACATAACGCCAACTTAATTCCGTAGGCCAGTTATGGAATTGACAAGAACAGCCATTTACCGCCGAATCCTATTCACATGTTTTTGGATTTGGGCGGTATTTGGTTTTGTACAAGACGAAATCTTGCCGTTCATGACGAGCCTGCAATCGATAGTCTTCATGACTCTCGATATCGTGCTTATTGCTCTTGGATTAGTTACTATCAAGAGCCTGTTCGATATTGTCATGGGGCTGATTTTCATCACACTTACGGCTATAAGCACAATTTTCTTAAACGACCTCACTCTCGCAAATTATCTCAACGGGTTTCGGGAATTTTTGCCGTTTGTGTTTATGGTGCCGGTGTTGCGATATTTTATGGGTGACGACCGTCGGCGCGACGACTTCATCGCTCGCTTCGATAAGCAGTTGCTGATTTTCTTGATTATTCAAGCGCCGTGTATACTTTACCAGTTTGTAAAGTATGGTGCTAACGATCACGGGGGAGGATCATTTGGCAATTGGTTCTCAGGTTCTATATCAACTATTATTTATGTTATAACATTTTATTTGGTATGGAAAAGATGGAATAGTGAATATTATCTGAAAAGTCTTGACAAAAACAAGTGGTTGCTTCTGCTACTTTTGCCGACGTTTTTTAACGAGACAAAAATTAGTTTCATCTACTTCGCTGTGTTTTTTTTATTGCTTTACCGCTTCAATATAAAATTGTTATTTAAGATGGCGTTGGCGGCTCCGGTTTTCATTGTGGTTTATTTTTTTGTATATAATGCATACATGTCGAGTACGCAGTCGGAAGAGGAAAGTGTCGATTTGAATTACTTGCTTTTCGAGTATCTTTCGACCAACGAGGTTGACCTCGACGATATGGTGCTATTCTCGGAGATGCTCGAGCATGGCGATTTCGGCGATGACGACGATTGGAGCGTCGATTTGCCGCGAATGACTAAAATCGTGATGGTTCCTGAGGTGTTGTCGAATACTCATGGTGGGATTGTCTTTGGCGCGGGCTTGTCGCACTTCAAGGGTGGCACAAATGTGAAGCCCACGAAATTCGCAAAAGAATACCACTGGATACTCAACGGGACACAGCCATATTTGTTTTTTGTAAGCATTCAGCTGGGATTATTTGGTACACTGTGGATTATTGCCATTATGTTGTCTATAACAGGACTGTTCTCCAAAAAAAGAGGCAATTTGTCAAAGGTCTCCTTGTATTCACTCATTGTTTTTGTTGTGATTTTATTTTATAATTCTGCATTCAGAATTCCGGTTTTCTGTCTCGTTTTCTTTTATATATTGTATGCTTGTAATTCACGAGCAATTACTCATGAAGATAACAATTATAATAAATCTATAGATGATGCAGACTGATGCAAATATCTAAGGATAAAATATTATTCAGCATTCTGATAGTCCTTTTCTGGATATGGGCTACGTTCGGCTTTGTCGCTGACGAGTTGCTCCCGTTCTTGGAAGGGATGCGCATAGGCGTGTATTTGTTGCTCGATGCCGTGCTTATCATTCTAGGTATTGCGACAATACGCCATAAGTCGGACTATATTCTTCTATTCTCCTTCCTCGCTATAGGTTTTATATCGACAGATATTGTCAATAAACTCACATGGGTAAACTTCCTGAACGGTTGCCGCGATTTTCTGCCGATGCTGTTTCTCCCACCGATTCTCAAATATTTTCTTGAACAGGGAAATAGGCGTGAGCGTTTTGTCAAGGTTTTTGACAAGCATTTGATGATATTTTTGGTGGTTCAAGCGCCGTGTCTTATCTATCAGTTTGTCAAATACGGCGCTAACGACCATGGCGGCGGTTCGCTTGGAAACGGTTTTTCAGGCGTAATATCGACACTTATTTACATTATTTCGTTCTATTTGATTTCGAGAGACTTCGACCGTACTCGCTATGTGGAAAGTCTAAAGAAAAATATTTGGCTGATTGTGCTGCTATTGCCGACGTTCCTGAATGAGACTAAAATCAGTTTCGTCTTCATGGCGCTCTACTTCCTTTTGCTGATGAAGTTTGACAAGACATTGATTATGCGTCTTGCTATTGCGCTTCCTTTCTTTTTGGCAGGCATATATTTTTTGTTCAACATGTATATGTCTTCGACTGAGAGTGAAGAGGACATCACTAATCTACAATACTATACGGAATCCTACCTTATGGTCGACGATACCGACCAACTTATAGACCTTGCCGAGCGACTTGATGAAGGTGAATTTGGCGATGATAATGATTGGAGTGTAGATTTGCCACGTTTCTCGCGTATTCTTTTAATGCCGGCAGTAACGGCCCGCTCCGACGGCGGTATTGTTTTTGGTGCCGGATTGTCGCAATTCAAAGGGCAGTCGTATCTTGAACAGACGAAGTTCGCTAAGGATTTCGAATGGTTTGTCAATGGGACAACTCTTTTCTCTCAAATTATATTCGCTCAATTGGGGTTGCTTGGCGTGGCATGGGCGATAGCGTTTTTCATATCGCTCTTCCGTTTCAACAAGTCAAGTTCGCGTGACAAGTATCTCCGAGCATTCCTGATTATCATATTTTCGTTGATGATGCTTTATAACCAGTCGATGCGTTTCGCCATCTTCTGCATTCCGATGTTCTACTTCGTTTTTATGGCAAATCGTCCGATGCGGGAAGTGGGGGAGGAGGATTCAACCGATAATATTGTTTCTGAAATAAAAAATGACGTCCATGAATGACAATTCTTTAATATCTGTAATCGTCCCCGTCTATAACGTGGAAAAATATCTCCGTGAGTGTGTTGATTCGATAACTAATCAGACCTACAAGAATTTGGAAGTCATTCTCTCCGACGACGGCTCAACCGACGGTAGCGGAGCACTATGTGATGAACTTGCCGCGACAGATGGTCGTATCCGTGTTGTCCACGAAGCGAACGGAGGACTCTCCGTAGCCCGCAATCGTGGTCTTGCTATCGCAGAGGGCGAATGGATAGTATTTGTCGATAGCGACGACGCTATCCACCCCGAAACAATTGAATGCCTTCATAACATCGCCGAGCGTTTCCATTCCGACGTTGTCATTACTGCCAAACCTTTTGCCACCGACGAAATTGATTGGACGACAGTAGATACGGAAATTACTTCCGTTGACACATTCAATCACGAAGAAGCCATCCGACGTTTTCTTATGAGGAAAGATAACTGCGCCGCATGGGGTAAAATATATCGCCATAGCGTCATAAAAGGCATAGAGTTCGTTCCTGGCATAATTAGCGAAGACGAGGTGTATCTTGCCGACGTGTTCCCGCGTTGCAATAGCATATCGGTGGTTGACACCATTTTCTGCTTCTATCGGGCAAATCTGGTGAGTTTGAGCCGCACAATGTCGAAGAAAAAGTTTGATATGTACACCAATGCCATAGCCATTGACAAGAAAATGGCGGCACTGCCATTTGACCTTACCCGCGAACGTCGCTACCATTTTATCACAATTTGTGTCGACTATTGTATGCAAGTCATCAAACATCACGCAATGGCCGACTATAGAAAAGAATACTTAGAGGTTCGCGCTCAACTTCGCAAAGGTTTCTGGCGTAATCTTTTCTGCACTGGTTTGTCGCTCCGTTATATGCTAAAATTCATCCTTGCAACAATAAAATGATATGAGTGCAACAATTTTGGATAATCCGTTGGTGTCGGTAATCATCCCGATTTATAACGTTGAAAAATACTTGGAAGAATGTGTCGAATCGGTTGTTAATCAAACCTATTCGAATCTTGAAATTATCCTTTCCGACGACGGATCCACCGACAGCAGCGGTGCGATTGCCGACAGACTCGCGGCGACCGACATCCGTATTCATGTGATTCATGAAGAAAACGGTGGCAGTTCCGTGGCGAGAAATCGTGGCCTTGACATCGCTAAGGGAGAATATGTGATGTTCGTGGATAGTGACGACACCGTCAGTCTCGATATCGTGGAGCGGCTGCTTGGAATTATGATTGAAACTGACACCGACATCGTAATTTCCCGTCACCCGACAAATGTTCACGGTCAATTCATTGAAATGAAGAATCCCGAAGATGTGAATGTCTATTCCCGCGAGGAGATTGTCCGCCTGTTCTTGGAACGAAAAATCCCAAGTTCCGCATGTCTTCGGCTTTGTAGTCAGAGTCTTATAGGTGAAACTCGCTTCGTGCCGCGCCTTTTCAATGAAGATGCAGTTTTTACAGTTGACTTACTTGCAAAAGTGGAAAGAGTTGCATATATTGACAGGGTGTTGTACTATTACAGGCCCAATGAAGCAAGCCGCACCAACAACTTCTCAACGAAGTTCTTCGACCGCTATTCCAACGCACTTCGCATCGACGAGAAGATTGCCGCCCTGCCGTTCGACACAACGGTTGAACGCCGCCATTATCGTATGGAGATGGCAATCGACTGCATCCTTCCGTTGTGGCAAAACAAACAAACGAAGCAGTATGCGAAAGAGATGAAAACTTTCCGCCATGCGCTTCTTAAAGGCTTTTGGAAAAACCTTTTCTGCTCTCGCCTGACTCTTCGCCAAAAAGCGAAATTCCTCCTCGCCGTTGTTGTCAGATAATCTTTCGGCAAATTGACCGAAATCCAAAATTATTATGATATTTGTGGATTCGATTCCATAAATATCATGATTTTTATGGATTTTATATGTTTATCGACCTATGAAATAAAATCGGGAAAGATTCGGTAATATCAAAGAAAAGTAGTAAATTTGCGAATCTTTAGGGTCGCCGCGTGTCGGCGTATCCGTGATTCATAATCAAGAAAATAATGACTATAACTATGGATAAGAAGTTCAAACGTACGTTAGTGACAACAGCCTTGCCTTATGCCAACGGTCCCGTGCATATCGGCCATCTCGCAGGCGTTTATATTCCCGCCGACATCTATTGCCGCTACCTTCGGCTGAAGAGCGAACCGGTGCTGCTGATTGGCGGCAGCGATGAACATGGTGTGCCGGTGACTATCCGCGCACGCAAGGAAGGTTGCACTCCGCAAGATGTTGTTGACCGCTATCACTCGCTGATTAAGAAGTCGTTTGAAGATTTCGGAATATCGTTCGACACATACGGACGCACCACTTCCGCCACTCATCGCCAGTTGGCTTCGGATTTCTTCCGCAAACTCTACGACGAGGGCAAGTTCGTGAAAATCCAATCGGAACAATACTACGACGAGGAGTCGCGCGAATTCCTGACCGACCGCAATATCGAAGGAGAATGCCCCCGCTGCCATGCTCAGGGTGCATACGGCGACCAATGCGAGAAATGCGGTGCGACGCTTTCGCCCGACGAACTTATCAATCCAAAGAACAAAATAACAGGCAATCCGCTCGTTAAACGTTCGACCGAACACTGGTATCTGCCTCTTGACCAATACCAGCCGTGGCTTGAAAAGTGGATTCTCGAAGAGCATAAGGAGTGGCGCCAGAATGTTTATGGACAATGCAAGAGTTGGCTCGACTCGGGTTTGAAGCCCCGTGCCGTCACGCGCGACCTCAACTGGGGCATTCCAGTGCCAGTTGAAGGTGCGGAAGGCAAGGTGCTCTACGTTTGGTTCGATGCCCCCATCGGCTACATTTCCAACACGAAAGAGGCATTCCCCGATGCGTGGGAAACATGGTGGAAATCACCCGACACACGCCTGATTCACTTCATTGGCAAGGACAATATCGTTTTTCACTGCATTATTTTCCCCGCTATGCTCAAGGCTGAAGGCACTTACGTATTGCCCGACAACGTGCCGAGCAACGAGTTCCTGAATCTTGAAGGTGACAAAATATCCACGTCGAAGAATTGGGCCGTGTGGCTCCACGAATATCTTGCCGACTTCCCTGGCAAGCAGGACGTGCTCCGCTATGTGCTGACCGCCAACGCTCCCGAAACCCGCGACAACGACTTCACTTGGGCCGATTTCCAAGCCCGCAACAATAGCGAATTAGTGGCGATATATGGCAACTTCGTCAACCGCGCGCTCCAACTGACAAAGAAATATTTCGACGGCAAAGTGCCTGAACGTGGCGAACTTGAAGAAATCGACAAGGCCGCCATCGCAGAGTTTGTCAATGTCAAAGAGGAAATCGAGTCGCACCTCGACCAATTCCGTTTCCGCGACGCTCTCAAGGCCGCTATGAACCTTGCCCGCATCGGCAACAAATATCTCGCCGACACTGAGCCGTGGAAGGTGGCAAAAACCGATATGGGCCGCGTGGCTACGATTCTGAACGTGTCGCTTCAACTTGTAGCCAACCTTGCCATCGCTTTCGAGCCCTTCTTGCCTTTCTCAAGCGCGAAACTACGCAAGATGCTCAACATCGAATCGGTGGATTGGAACGCACTCGGCAGCCTTGATATTCTTGCCGCAGGTTGGCAACTCGCAGAGCCGGAATTGCTTTTCGAGAAAATCGAAGATGAAGCAATCAACGCTCAACTTGCCCGACTCGAACGAATTAAGGAGGAAAATCGCCTTGCCGCTTGGCAGGCAGAGCCGCAAAAGCCTACTGTCGATTTCGACACGTTCTTGAAGTGCGATTTCCGTGTGGGCCGTGTTCTCGAATGCAAGAAAATTCCCAAAGCCGACAAACTTCTGCAATTCCTCATCGACGACGGGTTGGAAAAACGTATCATCGTCAGCGGTATTGCACACTACTACAATCCCGACGACCTCGTCGGCAAACAGGTGTGCTTTATAGCCAATCTTGCCCCGCGTAAACTCAAAGGCGTAGAATCACAGGGAATGATTCTCTCGGCAGAAAATCCCGACGGCAGCCTCGTGCTTATCACCCCAAGCGGCGATGTGGCTCCCGGGTCGCAAATCAAATAGTTTCGAGCGATGAAAAAGAACAAACAGCCTCACATTCTCATCATCTACACGGGTGGGACAATCGGAATGATTGAAGACGAGGACAGTCGCAAATTGCTGCCCTTCGACTTCTCGCATCTCATCGATAATGTGCCGAAAATCAAGATGCTCGATTACATAATCGACAACATCCAGTTTAATCCCCCCATCGACTCGTCGGAGATGAACCCGAGCCACTGGGTGGAAATCGCCCGTGCCATCGACGAAAACTATGAGATATACGACGGTTTCGTAGTTCTTCACGGAACCGATACGATGGCCTACACGGCATCGGCATTGTCGTATATGCTCGGCAATCTTTCCAAACCGGTAATTATCACCGGCTCTCAGTTGCCTATCGGGGAGGTGCGCACCGACGGCGAAGAAAATCTTATCACCGCTCTACAAATCGCTGCCGCACGCGAAATTAACGGCCAGCCTATGATTCAGGAAGTGGCAATCCTTTTTGAGGACTATCTTTGGCGAGGCAACCGTGCTACGAAGATGAGTTCCGACAACTTCAACGCCTTCAAGAGCAACAACTACCCGTCGTTGGCGAAAATAGGGCTCGGAATACATTTCAACGATGAGGCGTTGCGGCGCATGCCTATCCGTCGCCGTCTGCACGTCCAATATCAACTCGACACGTCGGTTATGTTCTTCACTATTTTCCCGGGTATAACCCGCGAAGTGGTGCACCATGTTTTTACCACTCCGGGCATCAAAGGTATTGTGATGAAAACATTCGGTGCGGGAAACGCCTTCAGCGACGAATGGTTTGTCGAGGAAATCAAGGACGCCATTGGGCGTGGCGTGGTGATTGTCAATGTCAGCCAATGTATTAGCGGCGGTGTCGGTTCGTCGCGCTATCCGTCGAGTGATGTGCTCACGCAGGCGGGTGTGGTCTTCGGCCACGATATCACCGACGAGGCTGCCATCACGAAATTGATGTATCTTTTCGGCCAAGGACTTACGCCTTCGGCAGTACGCTACGCAATGGAATACTCCATCGCGGGCGAAGTAACCGTTTAATTATTTTTTCTCTGCGGCGAATGTGAATGTCGTCGTGAGTGGGAAGTGGTCGGAATATCTCACGTTGCCGCGTGTGATTTTTCGTGATTCTATGTTTCCGCGATAAAGGACGTGGTCAATGCGGAAGAAGAACCGTTTTTCGTTGTATGTGATTGTCGGTCCGAAGGCCGAATTAGCATAGGCGTCGTCGAAATCGTCGCCACGCAGTGTCAGGTAGGCGTGGCTCGCAGGCGTGTCGTTTAAGTCGCCGCAGATGATTATGTTATCGTCGGGTGAAAGCAGTGTGTCGATTGCCTTGCGGATTTGCCGGCATTCCTCGGCGTGACAGCGGAGCGCACTGCTTAGTTTGACCATCAAGTTGGCTTTCGCCTTGCGGATGTTGCCTCTCGCTTCGCCGTGAGTGAGGTTGAGATAAGTACCTTTATCGTCGTCGGTGAGTTGGATTGAATAAAGGTGGAGATTGACGAGCACAATGGATTTGTCGCCGATATTGATTCTGTGGGCGCAAAGGCGGCTCTTCCCTTCCCTAATTTCGCCGAGGTTAACAAACGTGATTGGGAATTTTGACAGTAACGACTGCCCGTCGGTGACGCCGATATGGCGATAAGGATATCGGGCCTTTAGCGAGTCGGTCTGCTCGGTAAATACGTGGGCTTTTTTGTAGTACGACAGGTATTCACATTCCTGCAACGCCACGATATCGGGGTCTTCTTTGAGAATATATGAGATTGTCGGGTTGGTGTCGTTGGGGTAGTCGCCCTGCTTATTGAGGAAGTTATAGACGTTATAGGTCATTAGAGTGAACGAACGGCTACGTTCCTCATCGGAGAGTGACGAGGATAAGTTTAGCGGACAAATCAGCAGAATCGGCTTGATTGTGGCGATGATTGCCGCGGCGGGAATGATGGCCGTTTTCCGTTTGAAAATCAAATCAACGACAAGCAAAGCCAATGTGGCAAGAATGACAAACGGGAAAGCCATCGACGAAGCCGACACGAACCCCGACGCCTCGGGACGGACATGCCCGCCGTACGCCGACATTATGTGGATAACGAACATGACGATGTTGAGGGTCCACCACAGGCCAGAGATTATCCTTCTGAACCATGGCCGCTTTTTGTCGCCGTCGGTTTTCTTGTTTTTTCCGGATTTTTTCATTTGATTCGTTTGCTCACGTCGAACAGGCGTTTTTTCTCTTCGGCGGTCAGCCCGGAATATCCCGAGCGTTTCACCTTGTCGAGTATTGCGTCAAGTTCGGCTTGGTCGGCCTTGTTATCAGTGTCGTCGGCTGTTGCAGTCGCCTTTGGCGTTTTCTTTTCGGCGGATTTTTTCGGTTCTTTTGATGCTTTCGGCTTTTTTACTTGTCGTGGCTTCGAGACTCTGTCGCGGGAGAACAGACTGGCTATGGAGTCGATTGCGGCATTGACGTGGCGGGTGATGTCGGTGCCGCGGTTGAGGGCGAGAGCGTAGATGGCGCCCATAATCGCGCCGCCGATATGGGCGATATGACCGCCGGAGTTGACGTCGGTGACGCTTAATAGGTCGATGGCGATTGTGACGATGGCAATCCACTTCAACTGCACGTTGCCGATGAACAATAGTCGTAGATTATAGTCGTGGTGACGGATGGCTGCCGCCACGACGATTGCCATAATCGATGCGGATGCGCCGATTAACAATGCAGATTTGCCTACGAAATAGGGCAGATAGGAGTAGGCGAGAATGTAAAGCAATCCGCCGGCAAGTCCGCCGTAAAAGTATAGCACGACCATCTGCTTCGGCGTCGAAGAGAAGAGAAAAATTCGACCGAACCAGTAGAGCCACAGCATATTAAACAGTATGTGGAGCACGTCGTAGTGGGCGAACATATATGTTATGGCCGTCCACGGTCGGTAGGCGAGCAGGGAGAAGGAGTGGGGCAACGCCACGACCGATTCCATCGATTGGACATCAATGTTGAAAAGAATGCAGACAATCGCCGCCAAGCGTATGGCGATGAACACGGCGATGTTGATGTAGATGATTTTCATCAACATCGAAGCCGATGTAAAACGCTGTTTAATAGAAGTAGTTGCCACGGTCGATAATGCCTTTTTTCTTCCAATAGAGGAGCATCAGCAGGCCGAACAGCATGCCGCCGAGGTGGCAGAAGTGGGCCACGCCGTCGCCTGGGGTGGAGAGCGCAAGAAGAAGTTCGATTGCGCCGTACCCGATTACCATCCATTTCGCTTTGATTGGAATGGGAATAAACATGATGTAGAGCGGCATATTCGGGAAAATAAATGCGAATGCGAGAAGCACGCCATATACCGCGCCCGAAGCGCCGATTGTAGGCACGTTGATAATCATGTTAAGTGTGCCGGCGTCGCCAACCCAGTTCATGCCCGTTGCGAGAAGTTCGCTGCCATGTTGGCGGATTTGCTCTACATCGGCAGCCGACAAAACGCCGATCACGTTCTCATAGCGGATATAACCCACAACCTCTTGAAATAGCGCCGCTCCTATTCCACAAGAAAGATAGTAGAACAGAAAGCGCTTCCACCCGAGGGCACGTTCGAGCGTGATGCCGAACATGAACAGGGTGAACATGTTGAAGAATATGTGGGCGATATTGTTCGTGTCGTGCAGGAACATATATGTCACCAACTGAGCCACGTTGAAGTCGGGCGAGAGGAAGAAGTGGAGTCCGAAAAGCCGTGTGAAATCAATTCGGCTTGCGAAAACGATTGATGCCAACCAGCAGATGAAATTGATGATAATCAGGTGCTTGGTTACTGGCGGTATGTTCGAGAAGAATGAGTTGCCTCTTGACATTTTGTTGCGTTTATTGGTTGTTGGCGGGTGATGCCTGACCAAGTTCGGCGAGGCTACCCGTTATGGGGTTGAAAATGGCGAAAGCGGGCGTTTTCTTGTCGGTAAAAAGGGCGGGGTCGATGCCGAACACTACACCATATTGGGCCGCTTCAAACGATTGTGAAGCAATGCGTTTGCCGTCGAAAGAGACGTCACAACTGATTTTTCCTGGGATACGGTAGGCGACGCCGCCTTTGGGGAATCGTTTGACTTCGCCTTTCTCGTTCTTGGGAAGTTCGCCTTTTGAAACTACTTCGAGGGAAAGAGCGATGGGGTCGCCGGCGAGATTGTCGCTATCGACTATTCCGTCGGTTTGCGACAGACGTGCGATGACAAATTCTGTGGTGTCGTCGTTCGGGTCGGGCGTGAAAGTGAATGAGCGTACCTGTGTGGATGTCTGTTCCGTGCCGAGGAACATGGCTGTCAATGCGCGTTCTTGTGCGTCGATGCGATCGAGAACGAGACGTAGCGCTTGACCGTCGGGCGGCATCGTTTCGGCCTGTCCCGAGATGATTTCGGTGCGGCTTTGACGGAGCGAGAAAAGCATGTTGGCGGCTATTTCAGCACGTTTTGCAAGCGATTGGCTCTGCATCATTTCTTCACTCATCACTTCGCGTGCCGCTTCCGATTGAAGCGGTGTCGGCTGTGCTGTGCGGGCAACAGGCAGGTCGGTCGTCGGCAGGGTGAGCGTTTTGTCGGTGTTCAGCGCAAGGGGAATCATCTGTTCGTTGACAATCATCGTGGCGGCGGTGCCGGCCTTGAATTGGGCGAGGTAGGAGAGTGTGTCGACGGCCTCTCCGTGGGCCGACAATGTGACGGATTTCAACGTCCATGATTCCTCGTCGGCGGTGACCACTCGCTCTGTCGTGCCGAAGTATTTTACCGCATAACGGTGGAATTCGCCCGGGTGACGAACAGTTCTTTCAGCCTCTATTGTTATATCGATGACTGTGGAGGGAAGACGGTAGATGATGCCGAATTCCGAAAGTTTTGTAGCCGAAAGTTTTTGAGTGGTCTGTGCTGTGGCGTTAAAACCGAGCAGCACGGCGACCAATGAAATGAGCAAATTTCTCATATTCTGCGATTTGATTTTCTATTTCGATGAATTGAGTATGTCGGAAATGGCTCGGCCAACGTTGGCGGCGATGTCGGATGCCGTTACGGCATATTCGCCCACTTGTTCGGCGGCCATATCGCCAGCCAATCCGTGAACATAAACGCCGATAAGCGCTGCCCGTTCGGGCTTATATCCTTGTGCTATCAGGCCGGTGATGATGCCGGTGAGAACGTCGCCGCTTCCGCCTGTGGCCATGCCCGCATTTCCCGACGTGTTGAACATTACCTTTCCGTCGGGACGGATTGTGGCTGTGTAATGGCCTTTCAAAACGATGAAAATGCGATATCGTTTCGCCATTTCGACGGCTTTGATAAGTCGTGCTTCGTGGGTGTTGTGTGTGCCGAAGATGTGGTCGAATTCTCCGGTATGGGGCGTGATAATCGACATCGGCTTAATATTGTCGAGGAGCGACGGCTTGGCGGCGATGCAGTTGAGAGCATCGGCGTCGAGGACCATAGGGGTGCTGTTCGTGAGCAGAAGGTTCTCCAAAGCCGAGATGGTCGTGTTGTTGTGTCCGATGCCGGGACCTATGCCGATAGCGTTGAATTTCCCCTTGACCGACATATCGGAAATAAAAGCCTCGTTTTTGTCGGCGTCGAACAACGCTTCAGGTACAGCCGACTGCATCGGGGTGTGTCCGCAAAGAGGAGCATGGACAGTCACTTTTCCCGCTCCGGCACGCAAAGCGCCTCTCGCCGAGAGGATGGCCGCGCCAATCATTCCATAACTGCCGGCCACGATAAGGGCGGAGCCGAAATTGCTTTTGTTGGCAAACGGGTCGCGGTGGCGGAGCAAACGGCGAATGTCGGAGGCTTCGATGTAGTGGAAATCGGTGACGGTAGTGTTGGTGATTTCGTCGCTGATTTCAAGGTCGACAGGAATCCACGCGCCTACGGCGGGCGCGCAATCGGGAATAAAATATGCCAAACGGGGGTAGTGGGCTGCAACCGTAACGTTGGAGTGAATCATATTCTTCAGCAGACTTTCGCGGTTCCATTCGCTCATCATTCCCGAGGGAACGTCGAAGGAAACCGTGAACGCTTTCGACTCGTTAATATAGTTGATAAGCATCGGAAAACCGCTGCCGCCCAAAAGCGGACGGGTAAGGTCGGCACCGAAAAGTCCGTCTATGACCACATCGTTTTTCGTGAGTTTCGGCGGTTCGAATGTGGTTTGGCCGGTTATCAGCGTGAATCCGTCGGGGATTAGTTCCGACAGCCGGTTGAGTTGAACCTTACATTCGGCGGTCATCTTATGATATATGTCGAAAACAGCCACTTCGACGGGGTAGCCATGTCCTAGAAGTTTTATGGCGGTGGCTATTGAATATGCTCCGGCGGTTTCGGCTCCAGAGAACACGACGACACGTTTATTCTCATTAAATCGGGAAGCGATTTGATAAAAGGCTTCGTCGGCCATGCGGTCGATTATTTTGTCGAGAGTGATGGCTCCGGAGTTGATTGCCGCCTGTGTGATTTGGCGTATTTGTTTAGAACTGAAAATTTTCATTAGTGTAATAGTTTAGAACCACAAAGGTAATGAATTGACGTCGAATTTCAAAATAAATGCCCACTTCGTTTTCGTTAAAAGAGTGATTTCTCCAGATTTCTTGGGAAAAATCTCGACAAAGTGTTGCACAAAGAAAAAAGATATTGTAACTTTGCAGTCGCAAAACCCGAGGAGAGATGCCGGAGTGGTCGATCGGGGCGGTCTCGAAAACCGTTAACCGCTTACGCGGTTCCAGGGTTCGAATCCCTGTCTCTCCGCAAACATTTAGCGGAAAAGGAACGACGAAAGTTGTTCCTTTTTTTATTCGAATGCAGCCCTGCACAAACTTGTTTGTGTGAGGGCTGCGTTTGAATATAAATGGCATCGGCTAATATGCCGATTTTCCGCTAAATGTTTGCAAGGGCCCCGCGGCGAGCGGTCAGGGATGGACGTAGTCAATCCCGTTTAGAAACCAAGAAAGGCGAGCCATTCGGCCCGCCTTTCTTCGATTATAGTTTGATATAGGATTAGAGTTGGGTGTCGGGGTTGAGGTTGTTGCGCTCGATGTCCTTGAAGTAGCGGTAAGTGCCCACTTTCAGTTCGGCGCAAGCATCTTCGTCGGCGACGATGATTGCCTTTTGGTGCATCTGCAAAGCGGAGATTGTCCACATCTGGCTGACACCACCTTCCACACCTGCGCGGAGTGCGCGGGCTTTGTTGTGGCCGTTGACGATGATAAGCACACTCTTGGCGCTCATAATCGTGCCTACACCGACGGTCAAAGCCGTTTTCGGAACGAGGTTGAGGTCGCCGCCGAAGAATCGGGAGTTGGCGATGATGGTGTCCTGCGTGAGAGTCTTCATGCGGGTGCGTGATGTCAACGACGAACCGGGCTCGTTGAATGCGATGTGTCCGTCGGGTCCTACGCCGCCGAGGAAGAGGTCGATGCCGCCGTAGGAGCGGATTTTCTCTTCATAGGCAGCACATTCCGCTTCGGGGTCGGGAGCGTTGCCGTTGAGGATGTTGACGTTTTCGGGAAGAATATCGATTTGGTTGAAGAAGTTGGTCCACATGAATGTGTAGTAACTTTGTTCGTGGTCGCGTGGGATGCCGCAATATTCGTCCATGTTGAAAGTGACAACGTTGCGGAACGACACTTTGCCTTCTTTGTTGAGGCGGATAAGGTTACGGTACATTCCAAGGGGCGAACTACCCGTGGGACAGCCAAGCACGAATGGCTTGTCGGCTGTGGGTTTGGCTTCGTTGATGCGGGCGGCGACATAGTTGGCTGCCCAACGCGATACTTCTTCGTAGTTGTTTTCGATGATTAGTCGCATAATTTGTAAAATTGTTATTTTGTTAAGTTGATAATTCGAGGCGATTAGATTTCCGACTGCAAAGATAACAAATTGCTTTGAGAAAAGCAAACGGAATGCGGATTTACTTCAATTAACAAACATGTGCCGACTTTTCGCCCGATATCGCACTTAATTTTGCACTGTAAACGAAAAAACAGTATAGCAATGGGAACAATCACAATCAATTCGAACGACCGCGTGTTTGCCACTTTGAGCCAATTCGGTTCTATAATATATAATGTGGAACTGAGCGGGGTGACATCGATGAGCGATGTGGTACGCCGACTTCGCGGCGAAGTTAAATCAAGTAGCGGGCTGCTCTCCTTGACACTGCGCAATTCTTCGCAAGGCTGGTGCCGTTCTGCCTCGATAATGCTTTAAGTTGACTTTTATCTTCAACGACTTAACAAACTTTAACTGCAAAAGTTTTGTGGTTTGGGGGAACGGCCGACCTTTATGCGACTCTCGTCAAGTACTGCGACGAAGAGCGCATCGACAACGGCGAAACGCGACGCATCGGTTTTGCGTAATTGCTTAAACCTTACCAATATACGCTTAAACCTTCCCGATATGGCTTTTCGGATATTCTCCGAAAAGCCATTGTTTTTATATGGCGAATTGGATTAGAGAATGTCGAGGAGTTCGGGCAGGCTTCTGATAATGCCTTCAGCCGCAGCCGGTGCCGTCGGCTTGTAAAGGATGGAGCGCCATCCGGCTTTGATGGCTCCGGCGATGTCGGTCAGCGGGTTGTCGCCAACCATCAGCGATTCTTCAGCCGTCGCTCCCGATTTTTGCAAAGCATAGTCGAAAAGTCGTCGGTCGGGCTTGTTGATGTCGATTTCATCGCTGAGGACCACAACGTCTACTTTAAGACCGGCATTCTTTAGTTTCCGTTCTTGAACGCCCGAAAATCCGTTCGAAACAACTCCCGTGTGCAGTCCGCGACGTTTCAACTCCGCAAGTGTCGCGTGGCTGCCTTCGACGGCAACGCTTTGCGACGCCAAGCGGTCAAGATAGATTTCGTTCATTCCGTCAAGACGGTCAAGTTCGGCTCCGCTGAATCCGGCATTGACGAATGTGCGATAGAACCGTTCAGCTTGGAGAAATTCTTTCGTGATTTTGCCTCGGTTGTAGAGGTCCCAAAGAGGCAAATTTATGCTTTCATACTGTGATATCCACTCCTCCGCCGATGCGAAACGGCTTGATAGACCGAAATCGTCGTAAATAGAGCAAAGGGCGGTCGCTGAGTTGTGGCTGAAATCCCAAAGTGTGTCGTCAATGTCAAACCACACCCATCGTATGCCATTTAATCGCTCAGACATCAGTAATCCTCCACCATTTGTACGACGTCGCTTCATCGTCGAAATAATCCATGCCTTCAAATTCTTTCAAAAGTTTGACCACACGAATCGTCACTGGCAATATGATGATTTCATAGACGGTCTTAAGCGCCGCTTGCGTAAGCACCAACGAGATTATTGTTGTCGGTTCGATAATGCCCCAAAATGCAACGGGGAAAAAGATAATCGAATCGGTCAGTTCTCCAAATACGGTTGAGAGGATTGCACGGTAAGAGAAATGCCGGCCTTTTGAGCGGCGCTTCATCTTCGACATGACGTAGGCATTAACCATCGACCCGCAGATGAACGCCGTAAAACTTGCAAGCAAAACCCGCGGCACGAAGCCGAACACCGTCTCCATCGCATCCTGTATTCCCGGGTTGATGCCGCGAGGCAAACCAACGGCCATCATCAGAAATAGTGTGAACATCAAGTTCATGGCGAATCCGAGCCATATTACAAAACGCGCTTTACGGAAGCCGTAAACTTCGACGAGGCAGTCGTTTATGATGTAAGAGATGGGGAATACAAGCATTCCGGCCGTGATGGTCATCACGCCGATGTCGATAATCTTGATTTCTATCAAGTTCGACACAATAAGGCACACGCAAAAGAGCGTTGCGAGTAGCAAAAATAGCAGTGAAAACTTATTTCGATTCATTGTCCTTGTTTTTAACGTGGTTGCAAGCACACGGAGATTATTCGACAGCAAAATTACAAAAAAAAACTGACGTTGGAAAACGTTGAGCATAAAAGAGTTTTCCGCTCAGCGGCTATACATTTAAATTGATGTCAATCGGTAGTGCGTCATTTTTCAACTAATTACGGAAATTTTTCCGTAATATTTGGCGATTACGGAAAATTTTCCGTAATTTTGCATTCGTATTTTTTATCACTTTGTTTCATCAAAGATTTCAACAATGATCGTAGCAATCATATTGATATTCCTCTTGGGATATGCGTGTATAGCCCTTGAGCATAACATCCGAATCGACAAAGCCGCATCGGCGCTTCTTATGTGCGGTGCGATATGGACGGTTTACACCCTTTGTGTCGGCATAGAAGAAGCCGGACAGGACTTGGTCCACCACCTTGGCGAGACTTGTGAGACTTTGTTCTTCCTTATCGGCGCGATGACCATTGTCGACATTATCGACAAGCATGGCGGTTTTTCGCTAATCACCGAAAAGATATCAACGAAAGGGAAAAACCGGCTCGTGTGGATGATTATCGCCATCACTTTCTTTATGTCGGCGACGCTCGACAACATGACTACCACCATCATTATGGTGATGATGCTCCGCCGTCTGATTCAGCACAAGACGACGCGATGGATATTCATCGGTATCGTGATTATTGCCGCCAATTCGGGCGGTGCATGGTCGCCCATCGGCGATGTCACCACCATTATGTTGTGGATGCGCGGCAATATTACCGCTCCGTTGCTCGTCAGTCACTTGTTGCTGCCGTGTATCGTGTCGGTGCTTATTCCCGGCTTCATCGTCACTAGAATGATTAAGGCGAGCAAAATTTCGCAGGAGAACCTTACCGTCAGCCGTTTGCCCGAAGGTGTGGGGAAGAAATTCCGTATGTCGGTGCTGATTCTTGGAGTGGCTGGGTTGTTGTTCGTCCCCGTATTCAAGGCTTGGACAGGACTTCCTCCATATCTCGGAATTATGATATCTTTGGGAGTGCTTTGGGTTGTAACGGAAATCGTCTATAACCACAAGACCATCGTCAAAGAAGAACGCAAACTGCGTGTGTCGAGAGTTATCCACAATATCGACCTTCCTACGATTCTCTTCTTCCTCGGCATCCTTATGGCAGTCGCAGGACTTCAAAGCGTTGGTATCCTTTCGGAAGTGGCACAATGGCTTGACACCAATGTCCACGAAGTGTTCACAATTACAGGCGTTGTCGGTGTGCTTTCGTCGATTGTCGATAATGTGCCACTCGTTGCGGCTTGTATGGGTATGTATCCTGTGGCCGATGCCGCTACGATAGCAGCAAGTGCCGACCCGCAATATCTCTCAATGTTCGTTCACGATGGTCTTTTCTGGGAACTCCTGACCTACTGTGCAGGCGTTGGCGGTTCGATATTGATTATCGGTTCAGCCGCAGGTGTTGTTGCTATGGGACTTGACAAAATCAACTTCATCTGGTATTTGAAGAAGATATCGTGGATGGCGTTTGTCGGTTATCTCGCCGGCATAGGCGTCATCTATCTCCAATCTCTAATCTTCTGACAAATCAAGAATTAGAATACAAGAATTGCCCGGATTTCGCCGGGCAATTCTTACATATAACTCCTGATTCCTAATTATACTCCCATTATGGCTTTGACGAGGAGGAGAACAATGGGGATGGTGATGACGAAGATGCCGATTATATCGACGATTCCGCCGGATTTTATCATCTTAGTTATCGGCACGTAGCCGGATGCGTAAACGATGGCGTTGGGCGGCGTCGAAACGGGCATCATAAAGCCTAACGACGAGGAAAGAGCGACACCTACTGCGATGGGTATCGGACTGAATCCGAGCGACATTGCTGTACCGATGGAGATGGTGCCCATGAGGTTGATGGCCGCGGTGTGTGAAGTGAATTCGGAAAGGAGCAGTGCCATGACGCAGAACAGGGCCACGAATACTATTTCCGACGGATTCCCGCCGAGGATATCCTTTACGCCACTGCCAATCCAGTCGGAGAGGCCGGTGGTGTACATCAGCCCGCCTAAGGCCAAGCCGCCGCCGAAGAGCAACAGAGTGCCCCAATCGATTCCTGAAACTCCTTCTTTCCATGTCATTGTCATTTTGCCTTCTTTGGCGTTGACGGGAAGGAAGAATAGCAGCAGAGCGCCAATCATCGCGGCGATGCCTTCGGGAAAATGGTTGTCGAACGATTTCATTATGTCGGAATGAGGTCCGAATATGATGCTAAGCACACTCGGGGCAATCCAAAGGACTACTGCCACTCCGAAGGCTATTATCGTGTTCTTTTGCGCGCGTGTCCATTTGCCGAGTTCGCGGGAATGGGATTGGATAAATTCGCGTGCGCCTTTGATGTGCTTGACATCGGCTGGGAACATACGCCATAGCACAAAGTAAGCGGTTATGAAGTATAGAATCATTGCCACAAATCCCCACGACATCCATGTGAAGAACGAAATGGATGGAGCATCGGGCGCAAGTTGGTCTAGGAATCCGAGCATCATGATGTTCGGCGGTGTGCCGATGGGAGTGAGTACGCCGCCTATCGAGCAGGCGTAGGCTGTCATAAGCATCAGGCCTGTGGCATATTTGTAGTTGCCGAGGTCGATTTTCTTTCCGTTTGCCGCAAGCATATCGCGGATGGCCTCAAGCAGACCGAGGGCGATAGGGAACATCATTGCTGCTGTGGCGGTGTTGCTTATCCATCCCGAGCATATCATGCAGGCGATACCGATGGCAAGGAAAATCCGCCGAGGCGAGTCGCCCACCCATTTCATCGACATGATGCCGTAGGCTATGCGTTTGTCAAGTCCGTTCACCATCATACCTTTCGCCAACAGAAATCCGCCCATAAAGAGGAAAATCATCGGGTTGGCGAAGTTGCTGAACGCCTCGCTCATCGGCGCCACGCCGAGAATGACGCAAAGAGCCGGACCGAGAAGCGAAGTGACAGGAATGGGCACAGGTTCTGTAATCCACCAAACTGCCACTAACGACATGATTGATAGCAGACGATGGGCAGGGACAGAAAGTGATTCGATTGGGAGCCACCAAACGACGATGGCCAACAACGGGCCTAAAAAGGCCCCGAACGCACGACGGCGGTTGTCGAAGCGATTACCCGATTGAACGGGTAGGGGATGTGTATCGGTTGACATTGTTTTTTTATTTTCCACAAAGTTACACAAAAAATCCGCAACTGCAAAAAAGAGGGCAGGGCCGCCGACGATTTGTCGGGCAGCCCTGCCGTAAAGGGAAAAGACTTGTACGCCAGATTAGTCCTCGTTGAGGTTGACGCGCTTGAAAGCGGTGGCCACCAACTCTTTGTTTTGAGCGGCGAGGTATTGGCGGATAGTCATTTTTGCGTCTTTAACGAATTCTTGTTCCATAAGAGTTGACTCTTGGAAGAATTTGTTAAGACGGCCTTCGGCGATACGGTCGAGGATAGCCTCGGGTTTGCCTTCTTCACGGGCTTTTTCGCGGCCGATTTCAAGTTCTTTAGCGATGATGTCGGCGGGAACGGTTTCGCGGCTGACAGCGACGGGGTTCATCGAAGCCACTTGCATGGCAACGTCGCGACCCACTTGAGTGTCAACGTTGGGAAGGTTAAAGCCTACGATAGTGGCAAGTTTATTGCCGAAGTGGATGTAGGAAGTTGTGGAAGGAGCTTCAACATATTCATAGTAGCCGAGTTCCATTTTTTCGCCGGTTTTGCCCACTTCTTCGACGATAAGGTCGGCAACGGGGCGTCCGTCGATAGTCAAAGCCTTGACTTGGTCGAGCGATGTGGCGCGAGCCTCGATGGCTGCGTTGAGTATTGCTTTTGTAAGAGCAACGAAGCCTTCGTTCTTGGCGACGAAGTCGGTTTCGCAGGTGACTTCGAGCATGACAGCCTTCTTGTCGGCGATGACATAGGTGACTCTGCCGTTGTCGGTTGCGCGGTCGACTCTCTTCTCGACTGCTGCAAGGCCGACCTTCTTGAGGTACTCTTCAGCCTTGTCGAAATCGCCCTCAGACTCCTGGAGAGCCTTCTTGCAATCCATGATACCGGCATGAGTTATCTCACGCAGCTGCTTGATCATATCCATTGTGATTGTCATATCTTACTCCTCGTCCTCTGCTTCTTCTTCCTCAGCCTCTTCCTCGGC
>JAFZPB010000159.1 GCA_017552595.1 Muribaculaceae bacterium | reverse complement strand
GCTTGGGCAAGTTTCGCGTTAAGGTCATTAATCATCGCGTCGGCGATTCGGTTTTTCTCTTTGACCTGTTTGACTTCGTCGCTCGGCTCTATGGCTTTAATGGCGTCGATTTCAGCCTGTTTGCCTTCGACTTCGGCCTTCAATTCGGCCATGTGCGTTTCTTTTTCGGCAATAGCCGCTTTAAGGGCGTCGGATTCGTTGTCGACGGCTTTGTTTCGGGCTTCGATAGTGGCTTTGCGACTTTCGGCAAGTTGAAGTTCGAGGTCGGCGATTTGGTCGGTCAGTGATTTGACGTCGCCGTCTCTGACTTCCGACGCTTTAATTCGGTTAACAAGGCTTTTGATTTGCAGGTCGAGTTGTTCCTTGTCGGCCTCAAGAGTCATAATCTTGGTTTCAAGGTCTTTGACGCGTTCGCTCAAAGCGCGTTTTTGACGCTCGGCGGAAAGTTTTTGCTGTTGGTATTCATTTTGTTTCGTTTCGGCGATTTTGCATTTCGAGCGGATTGATTCGATTTCCGTACGGAGATTGTCGCGTTCGGATGTCCATTGGCGCTCAGTCGATTTACGTGCCGATTCGGTGATTTGAGCGAATTGTTCTTTGACAGAATTCTCGAGGCTGTCGTAGAGATATTTACGTTGCGCTTCGGGGTCGACGGAAGCGCTGAGGAAATCGGGCAGTGACTCGTTGAAAATTTTTATCACGCTGTCGAAAATGTGGGCAGTCAGGCCGCCGACTTCTTCCGACGAGATTTCAACGGGCGGATTTTTGCGTTTGTTCGGTTGCAATGGGGTGTGTCGTTCGGGACGATTGTTTGAGGCTGTGTGTGCGTTGTTGGACGGTTGAGACGACGATGAGGGATTAACTTCGTCGGCTGCATTCTCCCTGATTTCATCGTTGTAGTCGAGGTCTTCTTCCACTTTCTGGGTGAAACCGATTGCTTGAAGTAGATTCTTGAGGGCGTTCATATTAAGAAATGTTTTTGTTGTCGTTATTATTTATCACTACACCGACGCTTTTCAGCCCGTTGATTATGACGCTCAAAGGGGTGTCGAAAACGGCGATTCGAATCAGTGGCGATTCGTATTCGGCAGGCATTTGGTCGAGCCTATCAATATCGCAGAAATCGCCGGCAGAGGCGTCAATCGCGAAGTAACCCACTCCGAAGGATGTGAGGTTGTGGAAGAAGTGGGTGCCTTGGCTGGGCTCAATTCGGTAGTTGCCGAAAGGCATTTCGACAATGAGCCTCGAAGCGGAAATGTGAGGCCATTTGACGGGAATGCCTAAACTAACGTCGCTCGACCCCCAACGGCCTGGACCGATGAGGATGTAGTTTTCGTTTCTTTCCGTAAAGTTACGATTTATTTTTTCAATTTCACGTGCAATTTCTGAATTTTTTAGCGAAGAAAAATTCTGAGGTCGCACGTATACGATTTTGTTGATGTTTTCAGTCAATCCGTGTCCGAGTGCTTTCGACGAGCGGATGAATATTCGCGGGTCGGAAAGGTCGATGGCGGAGTTGGCGTTAAACTCCTTCTTGTCGATAATCGGTCGGATTTGGAGCCAATAAATAGTGCCTTTCGAATCGCCGCCGTTTGCGTTGACCACACCGGCGAATTCGATTTCTACGGGACGTACCATTTCTTTTTGTCCGGTAGTCAGCATGAAATCGACAGCCGATGCGAGAGGAAATGCGTTGTGTGTCAACATGTTGGCGAAAGTGATGACTTTGCGTCCGTCGCCGAAATCGGTGTCGCGGATGATGTTGTCGTGGAAGTCGTAGGTAGATGCCATGAGCCGTAGGGCGCCGGTCGAGGCTATGTCGTTGACGCGTAAACGCGCGAGGTTGAAACTGTCGTCGATTTTGAAATCATTGTCGACGCTGTCCATGTCGATAGCATAGAGCGACGTTTGAGTGTCGCGCAGGGCAAGGTCGAGAGTGGATGTCTGCAGAACTTTCGCAGGGTGGCGGGGAGAGAACCGTAGCGCCAAACCACCATCGACGATATACTTGCCGAGTCCGACAGCCACTTCGGCGACGCCTTCTTCGGTGCGTTCGTCGTTAATGGGGTAGTAGTTGAGCGAACGGCCTGTGCCGGAGAATGACGGGAAATAGTAATGGTCGAACTTTTGGCCTACAACTTCCTGGATTATGACAGCCATTTTCTCCTGGTCGATGACATTGCTCGTAGCGGTCATATATGCTTTACTGTCGGCATAAAACACCGAGGCATAGACGCTCTTTATAGCGTTCCCGAGCAGTCGAATCATGGTTTTGTTGTCCTTTACGCGCGGCACCATATATGTGGAATAAATTCCGGCAAACGGCTGATAATGGGAGTCTTCAAGCAGACTTGAACTTCTGACAGCCAACGGACGGTCGAATGTGTCGCCAAGCGAAAGGAAATCGCCGACGAGCCGGTGAGGAAGGCGTGACTTGAGGAAGGCTTCGAGAATTTCCGAATCCGGAGCGTTCGACAGGGCAATGGGGTAAAGATTGTTCAACTCCATGAACTCGTCGAATATGTCGGTGCATAGGACGACTGTTCGCGGAATGGCGATGTTGATGCCGTCGAGATTGTCGCAGATAGGATTTTTCTTGATAATTGAATCAATGAAAGCGAGGCCTCGACCTTTACCGCCGAGCGAACCTTCGCCAATTCGGGCGAAGTTGGAATAGTTGTCGAAACGCCCGCGCTTGAAAACGGCTACGACACCGCGGTTTTTCATTCGACGGTATTTAACGATGAGGTCGAAGAAAAGTTGGCGTGCCGCGGGAGCGTCGTCGACGGAGTCGAAGCGGTGTTGGCGAATCACTTCGGCAATAGGGAAGAGCGCGCGCGAATAAAGCCAACGGGATATGTCGTTGCGGCGCGCGTGGTTGTAGAGCGCGTCCGAAGGGATTTGGAAGATTTTGCTCTGCAAACCTTTGAGGTCTTTGATGCGGGTGATTTCTTCGCCTGTTTTAGGATTCCGAATCACGAAGTCGCCGAAACCGAAATTTTTCATTATGGCATCGCCCAAATCGACGGGAAGTTTTTTGGAGTTTTTGTTGATGAAAACGCCGTTGAAACCATCAATGAGTTTTTCGTTGGATTCTTCGGAAGATTCGATGATTATGGGAAGGAACGGGTCGCGCTTGTGGATTTCGTTTGCGAGATTGATTCCCGCCAACGACTCTTTCTTACCGTCGTGGTTGAACGAAACATCGCTAATCATGCCAAGCATGTTTTCGCCGTATCGTTCGTAGATTTCCATCGCCTCCTCATAGTTTCGGGCGAGCATAACCTTCGGTCGGCCGCGCATCCGAAGCATCTGTTCGTGGCCGTTAAGGGCCTCGGTAGAGAATTCTTTCGATTGCTTAAGAATGAATTTGTAAAGGTGTGGGAGCACCGAAGAGTAGAATCTGACCGAGTCTTCGACAAGCATTATCAACTGCACTCCTACGTCGGCGATATCGTTCTCGGCGTTCATCTTATCCTCGAGCAGTTTGATGATTGCAAGAAGCAAATCGACGTTGCCAAGCCAACTGAACACGTAATCAACGGCGGAAAGGTCCTCAAGGCTTATTCGACGCGACACTTCTTTAGAGAATGGAGTCAGGACGACGAACGGAGTGTGCGGGCATATCTTTTTGGCTTCTTTTGCACCGGAGAAAGTTTCACTGATTTCGTTGCCGGGCATGGCGATAATCAAATCGAACGATTTCGATTTAAGAATGTCGAGGGCTTCCGCCATATTCGCCGCACGAGTGATGCGAGGAGGAGAACTAAGGTTGAGCGAGACATATTCAAGGTAGAGTTGCTCATCGACACGACCGTCTTCTTCCATCATGAAAGCGTCGTAGGGCGACGCGATGAGCAGCACATTATAGATGCGCCGCTGCATTAGATTTTGGAACGCCGTGTCCTTAAGATATAATCTACTTAAACTGTCCTCGTTCATTTGTTCATGACGGCAGAAGTGACACTAAAGGAGAGGCTTTACGCCTTCAAAAGTGGCAACAACCGATAAGTAACTTTCGTTAAGGGTGCCTCTTATGCGGGCCTTAAAATTTTGGGAGGGATTGTAGTTGATAAGTTCGTAAATGAACATAGGTTCGTTGTTCTCCGCATGGTAGGAACGAACTTTGCCCGAAACAATCTTATAGGAG
>JAFZPB010000158.1 GCA_017552595.1 Muribaculaceae bacterium | reverse complement strand
GTTGTCCCAGCCTTCTTTGTTGTCGTTGCGCGGGGGATAGTAGTTGATGCGCACTTTGTGGTAGTATTGGTCGTCGACGTCGTTGCCGTGTCCGTAGAGGTCGGGTTGTTTTTCGGGAACGAGAATTGACTCGAGTGTCGAAAGTTTCGAAACTTCTTTTGTGCGGAAGTTGGCGTGTTCGTCGAGCACGAGGCCGTCGCGGTTGCCGAGGATGTTGGTAGAGAACCAACCGGCGAGACCGAGGCAACGAGTGCCGATGATGGGAGCGAAGCCTGATTTGACGAGGGTTTGGCCTGTCTTGAAGTCCTTACCGGCGATAGGCATTTTGGTTTGCTCTGCGAGTTCCCACATTGCGGGGATATCGACGGTGGTGTTGGGGGCACCCATGATGAAGGGAGCGCCTTCTTTGAGGGCTGCGTAAGCGTAGCACATCGAGGGAGCGATGTTGTCTTTGTCGTCGGCCTTCATGGCTGCTTCGAGGTCGGCCAGTTTGTAGTGGACCTTTTCGTTTACGGGAACATAAACTTCAGTGGATGCTGCCCAGAGGACAACGATGCGGCTGACACCCTTTTCTGCTTTGAAGCGGCGGATGTCTTCGCGGATTTGTTCCATCATGTCCCAGCGGTTAGCGCAGGTTTTAACGTTGTCGCCGTCGAGGCGTTTAGCGTAGTTCTTGTCGAAAGCGGCCTTCATGGGCTTGATTGCTTCGAGTTCTTCCTTCACGGGGTTGATGTCCTTTTCTTTGAGGACTTCGCAGTTGATTGCGGATTCGTAGGCGTTTTGGGGATAAACGTCCCAAGCGCCGAACACGATGTCGTTAAGATCGGCAATCGAAACGATTTCGTTATATTTGAGATATTTCTTTTCAGCGCCGCGACCAACACGGATTTTGTCGTATTGAGTCATCGAACCAACGGGTTTTGCCAATCCTTTGCGGACCATCAAAACGCCAGTCATGAATGTGGAACTAACTGCTCCAAGACCTACTACAAGAACGCCAAGTTTGCCTTCGGCTTTCTTTACGTTTGTTTCTTTCATAAAATTTAATTTTAACTTATGTTTATTAATTATTTTCTAAATTTGGCACTTTTTGAAAAAAAGCGTGTAAAGGTACAAGTTATTTTCTATGCGGAAAAATTTTAGAGCCTAAAAATGAGGGTTGAACTGTGAAATATTCTTAATAACTTGCCAATTTTCTTAAATATTGTGAAAATATACCAATGATATTCATTTTTGGTTAAAGACCTATAATGACGCAGATGGGATTTCCGACAGCGATTTGATGGTGTGGGGATGGGTGGCGGCATCTTCTTCGGAAGTCCATCCTTTGCCTTTTAGCCAAAGGGTTTTGCATCCGATTGATTCGGCCGGGTAGATATCCTTCGAGAGGCTGTCGCCCACGACGAGCACTTCTTCGGGCTTCATGCCGAGGGCATCGACACCGAGGCGGAAGATTTGCGGGTCGGGTTTTCTGACGCCCACCACTGCCGATTCGATGACAGTCTTGAAATATTGGAGCAGGTCGAAGTCGGCGAGCACTGTTTCGACATTGCCGTAGAAGTTCGACACGAGCACCATCGGCCGACGTTCGTAGAGCCAGTCGAGCGTCGGGCGCGCCTCTTCGACGCATTGGCGTGCGTGGGAGTAGCAGTAGAGTGCGATTCGTTCGGCGCAGTCGTCGATGTCGGTCGATTCGGGGAGGATTTCGTTTTCGACGAGGTAGCGCAGTTCGATTTGCATCTTGCGGAAGAGCACGTCGTAGAAATTGTGTTCGGGCAATATGTGACGCACGCGGGCGAGTTCGCGTTCGGCATAGACGTAGGCCTCGCGGAAGTCGGCCTTGTCAACCGCGACTTTAGCGTCGGCGTAGCCGTCGTAGATGACTTCGCTCCAGTGGACACCGCGGCTGTCGATAGTGCCGCCGTAGTCGAAGATTATGCCCTTGATATCGTCAATACTTGCCATCTTTAATTTCTTGAGCGAATTTGCCGCAGAACGATTCGTGTCGGCATATCATATAGACGAGCATAATGTTGAGCACGGTGAATTCGAAGGCGAAGTAGAGCCACGGCATGCGGAGGAAGAGCGACACGAACAATGCGATAACGCGCGTGTTGAAAGAGAGCATATTAGTGTACTTCATCAGCGGGAGGCTCTTTGCGCGGAAAGCGTCGCGGAATTCCTGCGGAGCGGGAGCGTCGCCCCATCGTTCGGCGAGTGCGGCGCGCAGGCGTTGCATATTCGGGGTGAGACGTTCTTGCCCTTTGGTATAGTTAAGATAGAACGCAGTGACGAGTTTTGAGAAGAAATTCTTCGACCATGAGAGTTCGGTGAATTTCTCTTTCACCTTCGCAGAGGAGTCGAGTTCGCTGCCGTCTTTGCCTTTGAGGAAGAAGAGGTGGAAATTGCGGTAGTAGTCGGCCATAGCAGCCTGTTGTGCATGGCAGAAGCCGGTGACTGTGGCGAATGTCCACACAACCCATTGGTGGCGCATACAGAAGTCGCCGAGCAGTGGGTCGTCGGGGGTGATGACGAGACGGAAGCAGATTGCGAAGTAGATGGTTACGAACCAGAGGTCGCCCGCCATTCCGTCGAGGATTCGGCCTATTCGCGAATATTGTTTAGTCATTCGGGCGAGTTGCCCGTCGGCGCTGTCGAAAGAGTTTGCCCAGATGAGCAGCAACATTCCGACGACGTTAATCCACATCTGCGGATAGTAGAAGCAGACGCCGGCAGCGACGCCGAGGAAAATTGATGCTATGGTGATGGCGTTGGGAGTCACACCGAGACGTCGGGCGAGCAGGGCCCAAGCGTAGCCGATAGGGCGGTAGAACCAGAGGTCGATATGCTCTTCGGTGTCCATCGACTTGAGAGTGTCGCGGTAACTGATGGTCTCTTGATTTTTGGTCGGTTGAGTCATATTGAAATTTGGTTATCTGCGTTGTTTGATGGTTTTGATGATAGATTTGGCGATATATGGAGCGGCTTCTATGC
>JAFZPB010000157.1 GCA_017552595.1 Muribaculaceae bacterium | reverse complement strand
GAATACGAAGAGGTATATCCGGGACGCTTCTACGGCACTCTGTTGAGCGAAGTAGAGAGCATCTGCGAAGCCGGACACAACGTTGTGCTCGACATCGACGTCAAAGGCGGCATAAACGTCAAACGTCAGTTCGGCGACCGTGCATGCAGCATATTTATCATGCCCCCGTCGGTCGAGGAACTGCGCCGCCGTCTTCTCAACCGAGCCACCGACGCTCCCGAAGTGATTGAACAAAGGGTGGCGCGTGCCGACTATGAAATAAGTTTCTCATCGGCTTACGACTATTGCGTTGTCAACGACGACCTGATCACAGCCATTGCCGAAACGCGAAACATAATCCTCGATTTTATCAACTCCTGACGAAACCTCCCTCAACATGAAGCCGCGACGCAAGACAATGGGCATTTTCGGTGGGTCGTTCAATCCGGTCCACAACGGGCATATTGCTCTTGCCAAGGCTATTGTGGCTTCGGGCGAGGTAGACGAGGTGTGGCTGACACTTTCGCCACAGAATCCTTTTAAGAAGTCGAAAACCCTTGCCGATGACGTCCACAGGTTGGCGATGTTACATCTCGCAGTCGATGGAGAGGAGGGCCTTGAGGTGTGCGACGTGGAATTGTCGTTGCCTCGCCCGTCATATACAATCAACACCTTGCGCCACTTGACATCCGAGCGTCCCGATTGCCGTTTCCGCCTCATCGTCGGAGCCGACAACTATGCCGTTTTCGACCGTTGGCGTGAACACGACCGGCTGATTGCCGACTACGGCCTCATCGTTTATCCACGTCAGGGATTCGACGCGGAAGCGGGTGAAAAGGGCGTGACGATTGTCGAAGCCCCACTTTACGACGTTTCATCGACCGAAATCAGAGCGGCTATCGCCGACGGTGACGATTTCTCGACGATGGTGCCTTCGTCGGTGGCGGATTACATTAAGGAAAATAAACTATACGGATATGGAAGAGAGTAAATTAAACAACAACGCGTTGGCGTTTATCGCCCTCTGCAACGAGTATTGCGGAGAGGTTGAGAACGCGCCCCTTGACGAAAAAGACGCATTTGTCGAAAAAATGGTCAGAATGTTGCCGAGAATCTATATTTCGGCGCTCGACCTTCGCATTGACGACGAAGCCGTTGTCGACGGTCCGTTTTTGGAGGGCGTTCTCGAAGAGGACTATTACGATGCAATCCGCCGACGGATGGAAACATTGTTCGGTGCCGACGACACCTATCTTGAAGTTTTCGAGGAGGATATGAAGTATTCCGACACACCGATTGCGGCGTATATTTCCGAAAACTTAGCCGATATTTTCCAAGTCCTTTACAACTTCATTGAAATGGTGAAGGATGCCCCAACGCCGTTTATTCTTTCGGCCCTCGTCGCCGTCAAGGAGGACTTTTCGACCTATTGGGGACAGATTCTATGCAACGTGATGCGTGCGTTGAACCATCTTCTCCAGATTGACGAAGGATATTGATTAACCGAAACATCTAAACACCAGCAAAATATGAACGATTATATTTCATCACTGAAAAATTTTCTCGATTGCAGTCCCTGCAATTTTTGGGCTGTGGCCACAATAGCCAGCCAACTTGAAGAAGCCGGTTTTGAACGGTTGAATCTCTCCGACCAGTGGGCACTCCACCGCGGCGGCCGCTATTATGTAACAAAAAACGATTCGGCGATATTCGCTTTCGTTGTCGGACAGGGCGATGTCACCGACGGTTTCAAAATCATCGCCGCACACAGCGATTCGCCGGGATTCCGCATCAAACCGAATGCCGAAATTGTCGGCGACGGCGGAGTGGTGAAATTGAATACCGAAGTTTATGGCGGCCCGATTCTTTACACGTGGTTCGACCGCCCGTTGTCGATATCTGGTAGGGTAGTGCTCCGCTCGGCCAATCCGTTGAACCCGGAAATCCGCCTTGTGCGTTTCGACCGCCCGTTGCTCACCATCCCTCACCTTGCCATACACTTCAACCGCCAGGTCAACGACGGGAACAAACTCTCGAAGCAAAAGGACATGCTTCCCGTATTAGGCATAATTACTGAGGAATTTGAGCGTAAAAATTTGATTGTCAATCTTGTCGCTGACGAACTTCGTGTTGACCCCGCCGACATTCTCGACTTCGACCTGACGTTCTACGACACAACGCCGGCATGCACCGTCGGACTCCACGACGAGTTTATCACGTCGGGACGGCTCGACGACCTCTCGATGGTCCATGCGGCGATGACCGCCTTGCTCGAATCGCGTTCATCGATGATGACTCGCGTCATGGCAATCTTCGACAACGAAGAG
>JAFZPB010000156.1 GCA_017552595.1 Muribaculaceae bacterium | reverse complement strand
GCCCGCAAGGCGTTGGAGATGGTCCGTGCCGACCGCACGCGTTTCCAGGCCATCGAAATCATGGCCTGCCCCGGCGGCTGCATCAACGGCGGCGGGCAGCCCTACATCCACGACGGCGACCGCAAGGGTGCGCTGGAGCGGCGCATGGCCGGGCTTTACGCGGAAGATTCGGGAAAGCCGATCCGCCTCTCGCACGAGAACCCGGACATCAAGAAGCTCTACGAGGAGTACCTCGGCGAACCCGGTTCGGAGAAGGCGCACCACCTGCTCCACACCGTCTACCACGCGAACATCCGCAGCTGATGGTGTTGTTCAAAAAGGCCGTGCCGCGAGGCACGGCCTTTTTTTGTGCATTTTCGCCTTGCCAAGCGGGCTTGAAAGGGGGAAAATGGGGGCGTAAACTGGAAGGTGGATAAGGAGTACCATGAGTCGTTTTGCCAAAAACCTCGGATTTACCCTCGTCGAGCTGCTGGTCGTGATTGCCATTATCGGCATTCTGGCGGCGGTGACAACGGTTTCGTTCACGCGTGCGACGGAGTCGGCGCGCGCCTCGCGTTGCAAGTCGAAACTGCGCAATCTCGCGCAGGCTTCGTTTGCGTTTGCGAACGAGGCGTCGGACCATTGCCTCCCGCGCGCCAGCTCGTTCGACATCCTGGGGATGGAGAAGATCGGCAAGCGGTATCAACACGTCTATCGGGAGTGCAACGGGTGGGTCGTCTGGACGGGGCGCGCCAACGGGCACGCCGCCAACCGTTCTCCCGGACAGGGGGCGTCCCAGGCGACGGCCTTTTCCAAATCGAAAGGATATTCGAAAACAGATCCGGCGTATATGTCGGTTTCCAACGGGGTTCTCTGGTCGTATGTCGGGGGCGACATCGGGGTCTATTGTTGTAATACCTTCAAAAAGGCGGCGGAAAGCAAGAACCGGTACGCCGTCCGGTCGTATGTCATGAACCCTTATTTCGGATGCGACAGAGGCGACGCGCAGAAGTGCGCGCCGGATCGGCGTGTGAGTTTGGGCGACGTCGGGAAGCACGGCGATCCGGGCAAGCTTCTCCTTTTTGCGGAGATGCCCTGTTACCAAATCAACGCGCAACACATCACGGACAACATTTCGATCGACGATTCAACACACGGGGCAGACAGTGTAATTCAGGCGAAACTCACGGACAGCAGTTTTTCTTGGAATCCCAGTTCGCTTGAATATATCGGTTTCAACCATCGGGTCGGGAAACGGAACGCCGCGCACGTTGTTTTCGCGGACGGGCATGTGGATGTGTTGGCGGAACCGACAAAGGCGAACGCATCGGATTTGCAGGAGTTGACGGAGGCGCTTTGTAACGGACTGGATGTCGATATCCGGCTGGAAAAGCGTATGCACTAACCCGTCAGAGAGGAGGTATCCATGACAAATTTCATCAATGGACGAACGATCGTCCTTCGCGCCGCGGCGATCGCGCTCGCCGTCAGCTTCGCTACCTTCCGGGGCTCGGCGTACGTCGAGTTGCCCATCGAACGCTGTATGTTGTTCAATATGTGGACAAACAACGTCGATTACGGCGACTACTATTCCCCGTCCTGGACGCATGAAGGGGGATTAAGTACATCCGGAAGTATTGCAACTAGGACAAAATATCGTGCGTTACTGTCAGGAACGAATCATACGCATACTTCGGGATGGTCCGTTTTTAAGGGGCGTACAGGTACAGGGTCGCAGATACCATCCGTTTTTTATGTCTATCCAGATAATTATTCGGATGCAAGTTTTACAACGAATTGGCAGTGTAATTTGCAAAATCTTGAAGGGGCCTGGTTGCAATCTCCCTATTACACGAACGGTATTGGAACGATTTACTTCGACATCGTAAACGCAAAAAATACGGCGAATGTCGCAATTGAAATAGCGACCAACATGGAAAGCCGCATTACCCACGAATCACATCAAATGGAACCGGCCGAGACCAGTCTATACGTATATAAATGGGAGACGATATCGAATTTGACGCTCAACGTTACAACCGTCGGCGAGTGGATTCGGTATCGACAGCCATTGAACTATTTCGGCAATATCCGTTTTCGGATACGGCGTACCGATACCGTTGCGTCGCAGTCGGTCGATGATTCGACAATAGCGATCGATAACATCTGTGTCTCCTATCCTCGTGTCGGGGTTGGTGGAGGTCGGACTTCGCTTGTTAAGACACCTGGTGTTCTTGCGTCCGCAAACGTCAGTTGTGTTGTCTCCAATGTAGGCTTCAACAGCAGTCTGTTGCCGATACAGTATTCGGATTATCGGAGTCGTACTGTCAAGATCTACTATAAAGATGCCGATATAGCTACTATTTATTCGGCTGTTTTGAACTATGATGGCGAATCGGGGGACGGATATGGAAACGGTGAAATCTATACGGCGGAGATTCATATCCCCGATGGCTCGGAAACGCTGGAGTATTGGTTCGAGTGTCAAGTGACGGGCAACCGGTATTTCCCTGAAGACTATACACTTACTGGTAAGACTTTCTGGGAGGACGGGGGTGAACCACCCGTTACAGGCACGACGGCTATTCAGACGCACAATGTTACCGGTTGGTCGAAAAGTAAAGGCGTAACCAAACTTAGCACGGATCGTTTAATGCTTTTCAACAAATGGACGAACGGTGTTGACTATGGTGACTATTACGGTGGAACGTGGACGCATGAGGGGCCTGAGGCCTCCTATTCAATCGCAACAAGGGCAACCCGGCGACCTCTTTTGAGTGGGTCAAACCATGTTCATACCGCAGGGTGGAAAGTCATAGAGGGGAAAAATGGAACATCATCGCATATTCAAGATGCGAATTATGTAGCTCCTTACGATTTTAGCGAAGGTGGGTTCACAACAAACTGGCAGGCAAACCTACATAACCTATCAACAGCTCGGATCATATCACCGTTCTATACCAACGGGATAGGAACCATTTACTTTGATGCAGTAAATGTGATAGAGACAGGTGGTTTCGTCGTCCAAATCGCCACAAATATGGTGGATGTTTGGGCTTCTTCCTACCATATAGAAATTGCGGAGGAGGAATATGCCGAAATCAACGACGAGAATGCAAGTATTACGAACCACCTTTGGGTTTACGATTGGAAAGATGTTTCGACAAATGTACTTGATTTTGGTATTGGAACAATTCGAGGAACGGAAGGTTTACTCCGTTATCAAAAAACATTGAATATTCGGCATCCTGTACGTTTCCGAATCTGTCGAAATTCCATATCCGAAACATCGGACAAAAATAAAGATGTCGCTCTTTTGGCGATTGACAACATTCAGGTTTCCATACCGCCATCGGATGTGGTGATCGAGCGCGATGTGTATGATCTCGACCCCGGCTATCCGGCAATCGGGCAGAAAATGACGGTACGGTGTCGTGTAAGTAACGTCGACACGAACAATACGACCATGTGGACGGATCGTAATGTACTGGTTGTTTATCGTTGGCGTTACCTCGATCAGTCGGTGGATGCCTGGCAGACCAATACGATGAGTTATGTCGCGGGGACAGAAGGAGACGACGGCGAAGGGAACGGCGAGTTGTACGTCAGCGAGATTCCAGCGCAGGAGAAGTTGGGAGATTTGGAGTACTATTTTATTTGTTCATTTGACGGTTTTCGCTTTATCCCGACCGATTATACACTACTAGGGTGGACCTACTGGCCAGAGAATACGAATGATCATTCGGAATCGCCCTCGCCGCGAATCCTACGAGGAACAAGTGTCGGGAGTGATCGAGAATTCTATGCCCGCCTCCGTCCGCATAAGTCTTCCATCGAAAAGATGCTGGCTGTGACGGATTTCTTGGACGAACCGGTCGAACTGCAGTTGATCGGGGACGATGTCTGGCGCGGGTATATCCCCCTCGCCGCCCTAACCGAAAACACGTTTAATTTCTATTTCATGGCCACGAATACCTACGTGGCGACAACGAACGCGGACGGATTGATTCTGCACGAACGGAACGGGACGCCTCGCTATTGGAGTAAGGATGAGAACGGAAAGGCGACGACGCCCGGTGTCTATTACCCCATGCCCACGGGCGGTTTCAGCAAAGAATACACGGAAGCTTTCTGGATGCCGATCGCGTGTTCCGGCAGCGCGTATGCGGGTGTCCAGATCGACCTTAATACGATGGAGTATCAGGTTTGTCGAGCCGAATATCAGAATTTCAATGACTGGACGGGGTATACCAATTACTTTGCCCGGTCCTATGGCCAGCCCGACAAACGTCCCTACAAAGAAAATTTCGACACATGGGTGTCCAATGTGGATGATGCGCTGTATGAGTATTTCGATCAGGTTGTTCCGGACAATCAATTTAATTCCTATCGGGCATCGTTCGTTACCCACACAGACTGGATGGCATACAACGCGACCTACGCGGAGGGGATGGTGCAGGCGACCGTTTCGAACAATCCGTACAAAACGGCTTTAAATACTTCGAGTTTTAAGCGTTCAGCCAACGCTTCCCTACGCTTGATAGGCGGAGATGCGTTGAATTCGGCGGCTAACGCAAATATCGAGGTTACGGGGTATGGTTATGTTAATACGTTGGGTGACACGCTTGTCGACGGATTGAAGAGTTTGAACTTCAAAGCCCGTGTGATGACGCCGGTCTCGGCTGACAACATCATACAGTATATCGGAGATAAAGTACCGAAAATTATGGAAGTTCCCAAAAATTATGCGATGTTCGCAGATGTGATTGCACAAAATGCAACAGGGAATGCACAATCGCGTGAAGCTCATTCGGCTTCACTTCTGGCTTACATTCAGGATGTCGGGACATTCTACGAGGCTCGTATTATCCAATGTAAATGCGACACAACGAAAAAAGATTTGCCGGAAGCAAATAGTCATTCGACCTCTGCCCGTCTCGCACTCTACCGTTGGAATAACGGGGTCCCCCATTTTTTGAAACAAAGTGACATCGTTGACGGTCTGCATTTCGGAAGTAAGCCGAGATTGTCGATTTATGTCTATAACGATGTTGTGTCAACGTACATTCAAGGAAATACTTATATTTCAGGAGTAGCTTTGAGTGTCGAATATGAGGATAATTCGACATCTCGATTGG
>JAFZPB010000155.1 GCA_017552595.1 Muribaculaceae bacterium | reverse complement strand
TTTATTAATTTATAGAACCCTCCTATAATCATGAAAGCCATTCTCGCCATTGATTCTTTTAAAGGTTGCGTCACTTCTGCCGCCGCCAATGAAGCCGCCGCCAGCGGCGTTCGCCGTCATTATCCCGAAGCCGAAATAGTCAAAATCCCCGTCAGCGACGGCGGTGAAGGTTGGCTCGACGCTTTCCATGCCGCCATCGGCGGAGAAATCGTCAGTGTCGATGCCGTCGACCCTCTGATGCGCCCCATCAAAGCCGACTATCTCAAAGCGGGCGACCTTGCCGCCATCGAAGTGGCGAAAGCCTGCGGACTCACTCTGCTTGCCCCCGACGAACGCAATCCATTGAAAGCGACGACCTACGGCGTGGGGCTTCTCGTTGTAGATGCCGTCAAGAGCGGTTGCCGACGAATTGTGGTAGGACTTGGCGGCAGCGCCACGAGCGACGCCGGTCGCGGAATGATTACAGCCATCGAGGAGCATTTCAACGGTGGCAAAAGTTTAGTAGATTGCAAAGCCCTAAATGGCGTGAAATTCTCCATCGCTTCCGACGTTGACAACCCCCTCTGCGGACCACGAGGTGCCGCCCACATATTCGCCCCTCAAAAGGGCGCGACACCCGAGATGGTGGAAATCCTCGACCGGCAAGCCCGCGAATTTGCCGACGCAACTGCCGCAGCGTATGGTTTCGACCGTTCGGAACGACCGGGAGCAGGCGCCGCCGGAGGTCTCGGCTACGCTTTCATGCAATTCCTTGATGCCGATTGCCAACTCGGAATCGAACTTCTGCTCGACACTATCGACTTCCGCAGCATCGTGGAGGGCGCCGACGTTGTCTTCACCGGCGAAGGCTCTGCCGACCGCCAGACGCTGATGGGCAAACTTCCCTACGGCGTAATGCGCCGCGCGCTCGATGCCGGCGTGTCCACCTATCTCATAGCCGGCCATGTCGCCGACCGCCAGTCGCTCGTCGATGCGGGCTTTGCCGATGCCATCTGCATCAACCCGCCAGGACTGCCTCTCGCCGAAGCCATGCGCCCCGAAGTGGCGACAGCCAACATCGCCGACACTGTAGAGCGTGTATTAATGCATAATTCATAATGCACAATTCATAATTATTTTCGACTGCTCGAGTACTCGATTGCTCGAGCAGTTGATAATCCTTAAACTTTCAACTCACCTCTTTAATCTTTATTAAGCCTGAAAAAAGTTGACTGTCCCGTGTCCCGCTGTCCCAAGTGTCCCACGTTTGGGACGCGGGACACTTCTCACTCGACAGAAAATTGGGCAGCCTACGGCTCTCTTTAAACTTTCTACTCTCCTCTTAAACTTTTTTTTCCGCTTTTGGACATTTTCGCAAAAATTCGGACTTTGGCGGTTGTAATTTTGCGCCGTTGTTCGGGTGATATACCAATACCACCCAAGCCCGTCGTATTCCTGACCGCCACACAGTGTCGGCAGAAATCTTATTTGTCAATAACGGTGTAAATCGAAAAATTTCGATTTACGCATTTGTTTTATAGTGACAAGTCACTCGTTTTGGCTTATATATCACTGACGTGATATGTTTTTTACTTTTAGAAAGGCTATATCTATCGCAAATCTTTCCGTTTTACAAAGTTTTTTGTAACTTTGCATTGTGGGGCAAGAGTGTCCCCTATACATCATTAACATTAACAGCGTTTGCTTTTTATTCGGAATCGTTCCAAGAACCTGAGAAATTCATGAACACAAGATTCAGAAGAATAAGCCGCAAACGTCTGCGCTACGGCGTGGACGCGACTTATCTGAATCAGTAGGCTTCCTAGGGCCTTTGAAACGTGGATGGTCAAGTCCACGTTCGTTTTTTGTGCCCGAAGTGTTGCCTACTCCGATGATAAGCCCGACGCACAATCCACCGTAGCACAATGGCAAATAAAAATCTTACGAATGCAAGAATTGCCAAGAAGGACGAGTTCTATACCCAACTCGTTGACATCGAAAACGAATTGCGACATTACCGTGAGCACTTTCGCGGTAAGACTGTACTCTGTAACTGCGACGACCCCTACGAAAGCAACTTCTTCAAATATTTTGCAGCCAACTTCAATCAATTAGGGCTGAAAAAACTTGTGGCAACTTGTTATGACGGTTCGCCTATTACAGGCAACGAACTGCCATTGATTTTCTCGGTTTATGAAGACGAAGACCCTAAACGAATTGCCTATAAAGTAGAAATTACGGAGGTGGGCGACGTTAACGGCGACGGACGGGTTGACCTTGCCGACGTACGCTATCTTCTTGAAAACGACAAAAATGTGATGAAGAAGTTGAAAGGCAACGGCGATTTTCGTAGCGAAGAATGTATCGAACTGCTGAAAGAGGCCGACATTGTCTGTACCAATCCACCGTTCTCCCTATTCCGCGAATATGTGGCTCAACTAATGACCTACAATAAAAAATTCTTAATCATAGGACATCAAAATGCAATCAAATATAAAGAAATATTCCCTTTAATTAGAAATAACAAGTTGTGGCTTGGCTATGGGTTCAAAGGTGGTGCCACACATTTTGTTTCACCCTACGATGACATTGCCACTGCTGGTGACCATAAAAGAGGAATGATAAGGGTGTCGGGTGTGCATTGGTTTACAAATCTTGACCATAATAAACGTCATGAAGAATTGATTTTGTTCAGAACCTATAATCCCGAAGATTATCCGTATTATGACAACTACGATGCAATAAATGTAGATAAAACGGCAGATATTCCTTGTGACTATGATGGCGTTATGGGTGTTCCTATTACATTTATGGATAAATATAATCCAGACCAATTTGAAATTATATGGACTACTGATAGAGGTGGAGATGGATTTTTAGATTCACTTAAAAAGCATCATACGAGATTTGATGCGCCAGTTCTTAACGGCAAAGGTCTCTATACTAGAATTTTAATCCGCAAAAAGAAATAGCGATGAAGATAGAATTGCAAAAAATCATGGTCAGGGATTTGACCGAAGGTTATGTAGATAACGAAGAAGGCGGAGTGCGCGGCTACGGCGGGCGCTTGGATATCCGACCGCCATATCAGCGGGAGTTCATCTACGCCGATAAAGAGCGCGATGCGGTTATCACCACCATCAAAAAAGGTTTTCCGCTCAACGTGATGTATTGGGTGCGTCGCGACGACGATGCCGAAGTGCCGTTTGAACTAATGGACGGCCAACAGCGCACTATTTCCATTTGCCAATATGTTCACGGCGATTTCGCCTACGAGTTCCAATATTTCCACAACCTTACGGAAACGGAGAAAAACGAAATCCTTGACTACGAGTTGATGGTGTATGTCTGCTCGGGCAACGACCGCGAGAAACTCGACTGGTTCCGCACTATCAATATCGCTGGCAAGCAGTTGACCGCACAGGAGTTACGCAACGCCGTCTATGCCGGTCCGTTCGTCAGCGACGCAAAACGCTATTTCTCGAAAACGAATTGTCCCGCCTATCAAATGGCAAAGGACTTGATGAACGGTTCGCCCATCCGTCAAGACCTGCTCGAAACCGCACTTACGTGGTTGGCGCGGGCGAAATCCACGCCCCAACATCGTTTCACCATCGAAGAGTATATGGCTCTAAACCAGCACGAGCCCAACGCTTCGCAGTTGTGGCAATATTTCTCGGCGGTCATCACTTGGGTTAACGCCACATTCGATGTCGGCCGATGGAAGAAGATAATAAAAGGCGTGGACTGGGGCACACTCTACGACCGCTACCACGAAAAAACTCTTGACCGCAACGCTCTCGACGCCGAAATCGGCCGACTGATAATCGACAGCGAAGTGGAGAAGAAAAAAGGCATCTGCCCCTACGTCTTGACTCGCGACGAGCACTATCTCGGTCTGCGTGCCTTCCCCGACGACATCCGTTTGGCTGTCTATGAGCGACAAGGCGGCATCTGCGCTAATCCCAACTGCCCCAATCAAGGCGACCATTTCGAAATCGAGCAGATGGAAGCCGACCACATCACTCCGTGGCGCGACGGCGGAAAGACCGTCATCGAAAACTGCCAGATGCTCTGCCGCGACTGCAACCGCCGCAAAGGCGCAAAATGATTCGTTGACTGTCCCGTGTCCCGCTGTCCCAAGTGTCCCACGTCCGGGACGCGGGACAGTCAACCGCCGAAAGGAATAAAAAAGACCAAGCGAGGGTTCTTCGCTTGGTCGAATTCTTTAAGGGTAATCCCTTCTATTAGTTGAACTGGATTATCTGGGGAGCGCTATACGGAATCCCATAATTTGGACTTGGGAAGTCGGGTCGCCGGGATCACGTTCCGACACACGACAACCTTTACCTTCAGTAATCCAACTGCCCCCACGGACCGCTCGGCCGTCGCCGGAAGTCGGTCCGGTGGGATTGGTCTGTGAACCTTCCGAATATACACCATACCAGTCCTGACACCACTCCCACACGTTGCCGCTCATGTCGTAAATGCCGAGTTCGTTAGCACTTTTTGTGCCAACCGGATGTGATTTCATATCACTGTTATCTTTGTACCATGCAACTGCAGCAATGTTGTTGCTCCCAGAATATTTGTAGCCTTTGCTTTTTTTGCCGCCGCGGGCTGCATATTCCCACTCGGCTTCGGTGGGCAGACGGAATTTCTTACCCGTCAGATTGTTCAACTTATTGATGAACGTCAGGCAGTCATTATAACTGACTTTCTCGACAGGCAAATCGTCGCCACTGAAATAACTCGGATTGGTGCCCATCACGGCTTTCCATTGAGCCTGCGTCACCTCAGTCTTACCAATGTAGAAGTCGCTCAATGTCACTTTGTGTGCGGGTTTCTCCCAACCTCTGGCATCGCTTCCCTGCTCAGAGGTGGCTCCCATCGTGAACGTGCCGCCCTTGACGGCAATCATTTCAATTTCTACGCCATTTGCTTCTACAACTTCATTGACAAACTTGTCGGGGTCCGGCCCGTCGTTGTCATCGCCGCCACATGAAGGCAAGCAGAACATGCCCGCCATGACTAAAAGAAAGAAATAAAATTTTTTCATTGCTTTATGTTAAAGTTTAAAGTTTATAGTTTAAAGAGATGGAGGATAAAATGATGCCTCGGAGAGGCTATTTATGTGAAAGACCATGCAAGCAACCTCGAAGAGGTGCGCAGCTTGGTCACTAAGGTGAAAATGCGATTGTGCCTCGAAGAGGAACTTTAACGGATTCTTTGTTATGTTAGTCGATATTCGTTCCATTCAAGATTCGAGTTATTAATCATCGCCTTATATTCATCCTCAAATGTCTTGACTTTGTGATGTTCGCGTTGATTGATAATGTAATTTATAATGTTGTCTTTGTCACGAACACTACATGAAAAAGCACCGTATTCTTTTCCCCATCCACAAAACGCCGAGAAATTACTGTTCTGCTTTGCCCACTTACTGCTTCCTTGCTTTATATCGCGGACTAAATCACTAAGGGCTACCGTCGGGGACAATTCCACTAACATATGTATGTGATTCCCGATTCCGTTGATGCGTAAAAGCCTGCAATTTTTACTTTTTACAATGGAATTAATATAGCGATACATCTGGTCGCTGGCCCCATCTGAAATTGTCATTTCACGGCGAAGTGTATTGATAACGATATGGAAAAGAGAACTGACTGCGCTCATTTTTTCAAATGATGAAAAGTAGATGCAATTTGTAAGTAATTATCGGATATTGATATTCGGGAAGTTCCTCTTCGAGGCACATTTTACTATTCTTCTTTTTTGACCAAGCGGCGAGGGTTTTCAACCCTCTTGCATGGTCTTTCGCACAAAGTCGGGTCTTCGACCCGCCAGTTTAATCTCTCATTCCTAAGTTATTATACATTATGCATTGTTTTACTCTTCGTAGCAATAGCACTGGGGCACTTTGCCTTTATAGGTGAGTTTTTGTGCCGACCAAATCGCACGCATGTTGAGGCCCTCGACATCCGACAATGGGAAGTTTCTGCGGTCGAGAGAATCCTTCTTATACCATGATTTGCCAGCGAAATAGGCCTTGAAATCGTTGTCGTCGATACGCGAACCTTTGCGGGCGTCCATTTCATAGTTCATAATCGTCAGCACGTCGCGCGGAAGGAGTTGGAGCGTGCTCATCGACAGGGGATAGAGGGCGGCCACATGCCAACGTCCGGGAGTCTTAGCCTCGTTGTCGGCACTGACATCCATCTTTAGGCGAATCGGAGTCTTGGCGAATGTGATGCGTTTGGTCTTGGCGTTCTTCGTACCTTTATAGAGGTTGATGCCTTCGTCGGTGAGCATAAAGCGATATGTCTTGCCTTCGAAAGCCATTGTCCATTCGCAACCGCCTTTGTTGGCCTTGATTGTGACTGGGACCTCTTTGGCGGCGTCAAGGCTATGTTTGAGGGTGCCTTCACGGGTGAAAACATACACTTTTCCTGCCTCATCGGTGTAGAGGCCCTGAATGAGCGGAGTCATCGGTGACTTAGGCACTTTATCCACCTGCGGGAGACTGTTGTTATATTCTATACCCGAATTGCTCACATAAAGATATTCGATGCCATCGTTGTCGCGATAGAAACTTGAACGCCACGACGCTTCATGGAAATTTTCGTTTAAAGCGTCGGCGTTACACTTCTTGAAGAATTCGGTCAAATTGTCGGCTTCGACATCAAAAGTGAAATCACCTCCGTCGGAGAACTTGGTGGCGTTCGGCTTTTTTTTGTAGAGATTGTCAAGGTGGCCAAAGGCTTTACGGTCGCCGACGAGCGACTGGAGATAGTCGTTCACCTTGCGGATATTGTTGTGGAGGTCACGCGGAATATCACCACTGGCGCTGATGTAATTACTTCTCCTGTTGCCCGGCTCTTTAAACCTCGCGTCGAAATTCACGGAAGGAGCGTCGTGAACGATGAAATTCGGATCGGGTTTGTAGAAGCCGGCGGCAGTATAGATTTTTTCATCTTCAATCATTTTAACGACGCGGGCAACAACACTATCGGCCACCTCAAACGAAATGCGTTCGCCCGGACTGGTGCCTTTGACGGTCAAAACATTTTTACCTTCGTCGGTAACTTCAAGATTATAGTATGCCTGTTCGAAAGGATTCATTCCACCCGACACACGGTATTCGTAACTGCGGAATTCGCCCTTGGGCATCCCTGCAAAAACATTCATGGCCATTGCCATAGTTCCAACAATTAAAAAAATACGTTTCATTTTATTCTTATTATCTGATTATCTTCGTTTTTACGTTTTTCCCAATACAGGCCGGTGAGAATCGTCACAAATTCGCGGCATCCGTCGTCGAAATTAGCCCTGTCGGTGCGTGAGCCTATGACTGTGCCGTTGTCAAATTCAACGGTCAAAAAGCATGATGGCGGTCCGCCGAGGGGCTCAACGATAGTTTTGAAATTATACGGTTTGCGATAGAATGAGCGAAGTTTATAGAGTTCGTTTTCTTCGTAGGTCTTTTGAAGTCGGTCAAGCACTTCTTCGGACACTGTCACGGGTTTTTCATCGCGGAACTGGTCGTTTGTTAAGATAAGATGCATACGGGAATCCGTGCCGAGCGCCATATGCATAACCACCGGCGTAGGCCTTGACGAACCAGTTTCGGAATAGTCCACACGGACGATTTTCCCTTTCGGCATTTTGCGGGCTTCGGCCTCGGCTATAATCTTACGCTCTTCGTCGCAATACGTGCGAAGGATGCCATAGCGGTCATTCTCGTCGACAGCCGATTTCACAATGCTATAGATGTCGTCGTATTTATCTCGTTCCCTGTCGGTCATCTTGGCTTCGTAGTTGAGTAGCATCGTGTTCTCTTTGACCCTTTGCTCGCAGGCCTTCATAAGGGAATTGTATTGCTCGTCGGAACATCTTCCGACATCGAAGCAAAACGCCATGGCCGTCTCGTCGTTGTAAATCGGACCTGGAAGATTGACACGTTTCTGCTTACCCTTGAAGATTTTTTCGGCTTTCTTGCGGTCCTTTTTCGACAGCACGGCGTCATCAGCCGACACCGCCGGCGCCACAAGCAACACCGTCAACAAAAAGGCGAACACTTTCACGATATTTCTTGACATAATAAATCAGGTTTTGTTTGTATTGACAAAAGTACGAAAATAAAATCGGATTTTCCGCCATTTTGAAGAAAAAAACAACAATATACAACAAGGGTGCATCGCAATGAAGTGATGCACCCTTGTTTTGTTGTGAAGCGATTAGAATTCTATTCCCACTTTTAATGCTATACCGTCGATGTTGCCCCTTCCAAAGTCAGTATTCACCTTTTGTAGGATATAAAACAAACCGATGTTGCCGGCAAGTGAACGGCTAAAGTTGAATCTCAAGCCGCCGCCAAGCGACATGTAAAAACCTTTAATATCATTCACACAGGGTGAATAACCGATTTTGGCATCGGCAAACGGAGAATACCTATTACTGTTCAAGTCAAAACGTGCATCGGCATAAATAGGAATGGTGACATTGTCCATACCATGTTGGCCATAGTAATTAATGCCCGTACCAACACCGAGGAACAGTTGGGGAAGAACTTGGTAGCCATGGGTGGTCATAAGGTCGATGTGGCTTTCAGCCGAATCATCGAGGCCTATTGAGTAACCAATATCCACGAAACCACGATAACCAGTTGACAAATCTCTTGAGTTTGCAAAGAATGCGAATGAGCAAAGAATGCAGATAACACCTAATTTTTTCATAATTATTTGAATTTAGAGTTAAAG
>JAFZPB010000154.1 GCA_017552595.1 Muribaculaceae bacterium | reverse complement strand
TGAATATTCGCTCACCGAGACGGGCCGAAGTCTGATGCCGCACATCAAATCGCTAATAGGTTGGGCAAAAGAGCATGCCTCTGAGTTGAATTAAGACTTTTAATTATGGAAAACATACAAAAACTTTTCGATACCCTTCAAGCCGCCGATGCCGTAGTGGTCGGGGCCGGGGCAGGACTCTCAACGGCGGCTGGATTTACCTATTCCGGCGAGCGGTTTGAGAAATATTTTGCCGATTTCATTGGGAAATATGGTTTCACCGACATGTACACCGCCGGCTTCCATCATTTCACGACGGAAGAGGAACACTGGGCCTACTGGAGCCGCCATATCTTTTATAACAGGTATGTCCCCGCACCGAAACCAGTGTATGACAATCTTCTTAAATTGGTGAAAGACAAAGATTATTTCGTGATAACCACCAACGTCGATCATCAGTTTCAGAAGGCTGGGTTCGACAAAAAACGCCTGTTCTACACCCAGGGCGATTATGGTCTGTTTCAATGTGCGAAACCATGTCATCAAAAAACGTATGACAACGAAAATGTCGTAAAACGGATGATTTCGGAACAAAATGATATGAAAATCCCATCGGAATTAATTCCCCATTGTCCCGTTTGCGGCGGCCCGATGACCGTCAACCTGCGTTCAGACAACACCTTCGTGGAAGACGAGGGCTGGCACGCGGCGGCTGAGCGTTACATCGATTTCGTGAACGGTCACGCCCATGGCAAAATCCTCTATTGGGACCTCGGCATCGGCAGCAACACACCGACCATCATCAAGCTGCCGTTCATGCAGATGACGCTCAAAAACCCCGATGCCACCTACGCCACCGTCAACCTCGGCGAGGCGTTCACCGTCGAACAAATCAAAGACCGCTCCATCGTGATTGATGCGGATATCGCGGATGTTATTGATAAAATGTTAGAATTATGAACCGTTTAGATTATTTGATAAAATATCTTCTTGACGAAGACCCGCAATATTCCGAAATCCAGATCCCATCGGATTTGCAAGGCAAACGCGACCTGTTCCGCGCCCTCCGCAATGTGCGCCCACCGCGACCCGCCAGCGAGGAATTCCTACGCCTGCAAGACGAGGAATTGCAGGAACAATTGAATGAAAAAGGCATCGTAACGATGCCATGTAGGGGCGAATCATCATTCGCCCGTGAATCATTTGTTCAGGGCGAAAAATGTTTCGCCCCTACGACGATGACAATTTGGCAGGGCGACATTACGCGCCTAAAGGTCGACGCCATCGTCAACGCCGCCAACAGTCAGATGCTGGGCTGTTTCCACCCATTGCACAGGTGCATCGACAACGCCATCCATTCCGCTGCCGGCGTGCAGCTGCGTGAGGAATGCAACGCCATCATGCTCAAACAGGGACATCCCGAGCCGACAGGCCAGGCTAAAATCACCAAGGCGTACAATCTGCCATGCAAACACGTCATTCACACGGTCGGACCAATCATCCCGAACGGCATCCCGACGGAGTCACAAAGGGAACAATTGGCTTCGTGCTATAGAAACATCATGGCTTGCGCCGACGAAAACCATCTCGAAAGCGTCGCCTTCTGCTGCATCTCGACCGGCGAGTTCCATTTCCCGAACGGACTGGCTGCTGAAATCGCGGTGAAGACAGTGAAAGATTATCTCGACAAACATCCCGACACTTCAATTAAATACGTGATTTTCAATGTTTTTAAAGATATCGACAAGAAGATTTACGAGAAGATTTTGTAACTTTGCAAAAAATATGACTTTGGAAAAATGAACTGGCTCATCCTTATCATCGCCGGCCTATGCGAAACAGCATTCGCCTTCTGTTTAGGAAAAACCAAACTTGCCGTCGGCACAGAATTCTGGGCTTGGATAGCAGGATTCGCTTTCTTTTACGTGCTTAGCGCCGTCTTGCTGGCCAAAGCCACTCAAACCATCCCAATCGGTGTGGCATATCCGGTTTGGACTGGTATAGGTGCCGTAGGCGCTGTGGTTTTAGGTATCTTTTTCTTTCATGAACCAGCAACTTTCTGGCGAATTTTCTTCCTTAGCACGCTGATTTTGTCGATTGTCGGACTAAAAATCATAGGCTAATATCCCCAATAGTTATTCATAATAATATATGATTGAGTTCATTGACACCTGTTTCTATCCTCGCCATGCGATTAGCAGAGAAAACATGCAGACGATAAAACAAGTAAGCTCATTATACAAATTTTTAGAGGGATAATTTCTTTTGTCACTCTTTTTTTGTATCTTTGTGCCTTGAAATAAATCTCAAGGCATCATGAAAAAACTACTTCTCATTTTATTCTTTGCGGCACTCTTCACAGCCTGCAACACAGAACAGAAACCTCAGCCCGAATTCGACAGCAGCGACTTTGTTGCCATAACCGACGTGGTGCCTGATGCCATTCTCGAGATTCGTTATTACAGTACCTACAACTTCGTCGGTGCCCGCATCGACGGCTACGAGCAGCCTGTCGCGCTGATGACCAAGCAAGCCGCCGACTCGCTCAAAGCGGTAAGCGACGAGCTTCGTGAAAAAGGCTATCGTCTCAAAATCTGGGACTCATACCGTCCGCAATGCGCTGTAAATCATTTCATCCGTTGGGCAGAAAATCTGCAGGACACGGCAATGAAACACATATTCTATCCCATGGTCGACAAGAGTCTGCTCTTCGAACAGCAATATATCATGGCGCGTTCAGGTCATTCACGCGGCTCCACCGTCGATCTCACTCTTGTTGACGAACAGACCGGCAAAGAATTCGACATGGGCAGTCCGTTCGACTGGTTCGGCATCGAGAGCCATCCCGACTACTTGGATTTGACAGAAGAGCAACTCGCAAATCGTCATATTCTTTGGAATGCCATGTTTAGCCATGGTTTCAAAGGCATCGACAGCGAATGGTGGTATTTCACACTCATTGACGAGCCATATCCTGACACATACTTTGAGTTTCCAATCAATTAACCAGGTCTTCCTACCCC
>JAFZPB010000153.1 GCA_017552595.1 Muribaculaceae bacterium | reverse complement strand
TATGTGGCCTAACGCCAAGATTTCGGTCATGGGAGGCACACAGGCGGCCAATGTGCTCGCGACAGTGAAGGAAGATCAGTATCATTACAAGGGAATGCCAGTGCCAGAAGAGGAAATCAAACAGTTGAAACGCGAGATTCTGGCGAAATACGACTACGAAGGCTCGGCTTTCTACAGCACCGCGCGTCTGTGGGACGACGGCATCATCGATCCGGTCGACACACGAAGAATCCTCGCCATGGGCATCGCGGCATCGCTCAACCAGAAGTTCCCGCCACAACAGTTCGGAGTATTTAGAATGTAACTATGGAATTTACCACACTTCAAATAGGAATAGAGAAAAACGTCGCGCGCGTCGCGCTGAACCGTCCCGAGGTCCGCAACGCCTTGAACGCCATGATGATACGTGAGCTCACGGAGGCCATCGACTGGCTCGACGCTCGTGAGGATATCCACGTTATTGAGATTTGCGGTAACGGCAAGAGTTTCTGCGCCGGCGCCGACCTCAACTACATGAAAGACATAGCAAAATATGGCTATGCGCAGAATCTTGATGACGCCAACAAGCTCTCGAAGCTGTTTAAGACCATTTATTTCTGCAACACGCCTGTTATCGCTTTGGTTCACGGTCATGTTATCGGAGGCGGCAACGGCATCATCGCCGCTTGCGACGTGGTTTTGGCTGAAAATGATACCGTTTTTGCCTTCAGCGAGGTGAAACTTGGACTCACTCCAGCCACGATTTCGCCATTCGTCATCGCGCGTTGCGGTGAGACGATGGCTCGCGACACCATGCTGAGCGGCCGGAAATTCACAGCCCAAGAGGCGCTGAAATTCAACCTTGTGAACTACGTCGGTACTATGGAAGAACTCAACAAACGCCTGGATTTCTACACAGAGCAGTATCTCTCGGCATCACCAGCGGCTATTAGAGATTGCAAGCAGTTAATCCGTTCAGTTGCTGGACATGACGACCCATATAGTGATGTTTTTAATTTGACATCGGCGCTCATCGCGAAAGAAAGAATGGGAGCGGATGCCCAGGAAAGAATGAAGAAATTTTTAGAAAAATAGCCATTAGGTATTAGCCATTAGCAATGGACGACAATTCTAATGGCTAATGGCTAATACCTAATGGCTAATACCTAATGGCTAAAAAAGTTATAAATATGAAAAAAATACTTTTAATCACCCTATTAATGATGATGTCGTTTTTCGGTTTTTCGCAGGATTGGTTCGGTTTCAACAGGTTCAAGGCCGACAACGACCGAATTAAGGCAAGCGGCAATTATCCGAAGGTGGTCTTTATGGGTAATTCGATAACCGAAAATTGGGCTTATTATCATCCTAACTTCTTCAGCGACAACAACTTCTGTGGAAGAGGCATAAGCGGACAGACCTCCTCGCAGATGCTTGTCCGTTTCACTGCCGACGTTGTCGAGCTTCATCCGAAAGCTGTGGTTATCATGGCTGGCACCAACGATGTGGCGCACAACGATTTCTACGTGGAGCCTGAAAAAGTGGTTGAAAACATCGTTGCGATGTGCAATCTTGCCCAAGCCAACGGCATCATCCCGATAATCAGTTCAATACCGCCATGCTCAGAATTTCCTTGGCGAAAAGAGATTTTAAATCCTGGTCAGACCATTGTGAATATCAACAAAAGTTTGAAAGAATACTCTGATAAAAACGGCATCGTTTATGTCGATTACCACGCCGCTCTTGCTGACGAAAACCTCGGTTTGCCCAAGACTCTCAGCGACGACGGTTGCCATCCGAATCCCGACACATATTTTACCATGGAAGAGATGGTTTTGAAAGCGATTCGTAGTGTTATTAAGGATTAAAAATGAATAAAATGCCCAAATTCGAAATACGTCCCGCTCGCGAAAATGAAGCCGCTCTCGTCCTCGACTTCATCAAGAAACTCGCCACTTACGAGAAAATGCTCGACGAGGTTGAAGCAACTCCAGAGACCATTTACGATTCATTATTCGTTAAGCACGATGCCGAGGTCGTTTTCGGTTGCGAGGACGGCATGCCTGTCGGTTTTGCCTTGTTTTTCCACAACTTTAGTACTTTTGTCGGTCGCAAAGGGCTCTATCTCGAAGACCTCTTCGTCATTCCTGAAAAGCGTGGTTTAGGCTACGGTAAAGCCTTATTATTGTATTTAGCACATCTCGCCAAAGAGCGTCACTGCGGCCGCATGGAGTGGGTCTGCTTGGATTGGAATCAGCCCTCAATCGACTTCTATAAATCATTGGGTGCCAAGCCAATGGAGGAATGGACGATTTATA
>JAFZPB010000152.1 GCA_017552595.1 Muribaculaceae bacterium | reverse complement strand
CAAATCTACTGAATTACAAACTAAATTTACAGAAAATGTTATGGAACAACAAACTTTGAAACCCTATGTGATTGGTTTGGACCTCGGAGGTACAAACTCAGTGTTTGGAATCGTCGATAGCCGTGGCGAAATCAAGGCCACGACCGCTATCAAGACGCAAGTTTATGACAATGTGGCCGACTATGTCGATGCCTCGGTGAAGGCACTTGAGCCGATTATCGAGCAGGTGGGCGGCATCGAGAAAATCAAGGCGATGGGCATCGGTGCGCCGAACGGAAACTACTACAACGGCACGATTGAGTTTGCGCCGAACCTCGTGTGGGGTCGCGACGGCATTGTGCCATTGGCCGATATGTTCAAGGAACGGCTCGGAATCCCCGTCGCACTGACCAACGACGCCAACGCTGCCGCCATCGGCGAAATGATCTACGGCGTGGCTCGCGGTATGAAGAACTTTATTATGATTACGCTCGGCACGGGTGTCGGCTCAGGCATCGTTGTGAACGGCCAGTTGGTTTATGGCAGCGACGGTTTCGCAGGCGAACTCGGCCATGTGGTTGTGCGTCGCGACGGTCGTCCCTGCGGATGCGGTCGCAAGGGCTGTCTGGAAACCTATTGCTCGGCTACTGGTATGGCTCGCACGGCTCGCGAATTGCTTTCCACGACCGAACAGCCGTCGCTGTTGCGCGAACTGAATCCCGACGAAATCACGAGTCTCGACGTGGCGATTGCAGCCGGAAAAGGCGACAAGTTGGCCAACGAAATCTTCGAGTTCACAGGTCAGATTCTCGGCGAAGCCTGCTCCGATTTCGCCGCGTTCTCCTCGCCCGAGGCGTTTATTTTCTTCGGTGGCGTGACGAAGGCCGGCGACCTGATTATGAACCCCATCAAGAAAGCTTACGAAGAGAACGTGCTGAAAATCTACAAAGACAAAGCGCAGTTCCTCGTTAGCGGACTCGAAGGCTCGAGTGCCGCCGTGCTCGGTGCGAGTGCCGTTGGTTGGGAGATTTAGACAAGCATTATTCAATGCCGATGGCATACTAAAAAATCGGGAACGCTCGAAGGCATTCCCGATTTTTCTTTAGAAGTTGCAGGAGTTGCTTTTCCCTTCGGCCAGCGACCGTTGGTTCAGGAGTTACAGGAGTTACAGACAAATGCTATTCTCACTTCATTCTCCCCTCCCGACGGGAGGGGTTGGGGGTGGGTTTTATGCCATAGGCATTCGACAAGGGTAGCCTGCCACAGCGTGGCAGGGCACGAAACACCCCAACCAATTTCGAGTGTGCCTTTAGGTACGCGATATAAAATCCAATACCTACGGCATTGTTTTGATTCTATGCATCCAACGACCAGCCATAGGAATGGCTGGCTACCCCTATTTAATGCCTACGGCATCAAAAACAGCCGAATGCACAAAATTTTCGGCACCTTTTTATTCTCCCCTCCCGTGGGGAGGGGGCGGGGGTGGGTCTTATGCCTCGGCATTAAATCCCGAAGGGATGCAAGATTACAGGCAGGGGTGAGCGAAGCGAAGCCCCTGTAAACGACGAATAATAATCATTTAAAAGCCCGAAAAGGGCGACAGAAACATAGTTGCGAATCTGCCGCCCCTTTGGGGCTCATTTGTTTG
>JAFZPB010000151.1 GCA_017552595.1 Muribaculaceae bacterium | reverse complement strand
TTTGAAGGACTACGACGGAGTTATTATCGCACCTGGCTTCGGCAACCGCGGTATAGCAGGCAAACTTTCCGCAATCAAATATTGTCGTGAGCATAAAGTGCCCGTGCTTGGCATCTGCCTCGGTATGCAGTGTATGGTTATAGAGTTTGCCCGCAACGTAATCGGTTGGGCCGATGCCGACTCTACTGAGATGAACCATGCCACACCTCATAATGTCATAGACCTTATGGAAGAGCAGAAGAACATTTCCAACCTCGGCGGCACTATGCGTCTCGGCGCTTACGAATGTCGCCTGAAGAAAGGCTCGATTCCTGCTGAGGCATACGGTAAAACCGACATTAGCGAGCGTCACCGCCATCGCTACGAATTTAACAACGACTATCGTCGTGATTTCGAGGATGCCGGAATGATGTGCGTAGGGGAGAACCCTGCCGCGCACCTTGTTGAGGTGGTTCAGGTTAAGGACCATCCGTGGATGGTAGGCGTTCAGTATCATCCCGAATATTCCAGCACCGTTCTGAATCCTAATCCACTTTTCCTTGACTTCATCCGTGCCGCTATCAGCCACGGCGAATCAAGTGGAGAATGAATCTCGGTATGCGACTCAATTCGAGAGGAATACCCAATAGGCTATAAAAAGAACTTGCTACAACACTATAACATTAAAGACAGATGAAAAGACTATTATTCATAATTGGTTCTTGTTTGGTAACTTTGAGTTCTTTTCCAAAGAAACCCATTTATAGCTGTATTGAAGCAGTACCCCTTTCTGATATCGTTGTCGAGGCAAACATCCCCACAGAACCAATAACCATTGTTGATACTTTTTTGTCAAACATGGACTCCTATGATATCTCACTGTTCTGCTCTTGGCGTGAAGGAGATAGGCCTACTGCTAATAATTGGAGCACAGGACAAATACAGTATTTCGAGATTGATGACAGTTTGGCTAATAAAAATAGAATTGTATTATTTCTATCACATAGTCAGGACACTTTTACAATAACAAAAAGAATTGACAGACACGGCTCTTTCAAGTTGAATGAATTCTCTGTTTTGCCGCAAATACTATTAAATTGTCAAAAATGCGCCAGTTTTTTGAATGAATATCTGTGTGGTGAGCATTATAGTGGGGAATCTATGTGGCAATCAGAAGATTTAGAGGGCAATAAATGGAAAGAAGTCACTTTTCATATTTATTTTATTTCCCCAAATTTGCGTGACTATTATATATCAAAAGGCCATTGTGAAGCAAAATAATGTATTTTTGAGTAACTTTGCGGATAGCGGCGACGAACTCGCCACGGTGAAGTTCGCTGAGAATGAATGATAAACAAAAAATTATATAATGGATAAAAACACTTTAATTGGACTGTTGTTGATGGGGCTTCTCATCTTCGGCATGTCGTGGTGCAACCGCCCGTCGGAGGAGCAGTTGCGCCAACAACAGGAAGCCATCGAATTGGCTCAGAGAGAGCAGGCTAAAGCCGACAGCATAGCCGCCGCATCGGCGGGCGTTGTCGATACGCTTGTGGCTTCCGACATCAGTAATCTCCGCACAATTATTCTTCAGGCAGGAACCGACTCCACTGGAGCGGCACGCATCGCTGGAAAAGACTTCGACCTGCGTGTTGTCGACAACACCGTCAAGGGCACAGTCGCCGCCGGCGACACTGTCGTTCCTTTCGAAAGCGTTGTTGCCCGCACACTTCCGCCTGCCATTCAGAAGGAAGCGATTGCGTCTATCAACAAGGTGATAAAGTATCGCACTTTCGCACGGTTTATGACCGGCGATTCCTCGTCGGTACGTCTTGAAAACGACCTCTTGGCTATCGACATCGCAAGTCGTGGAGGCGCTATCGTCAAGGCCGAACTGAAGAAATATCAAAACTACCGCAAGGCCGACACGACAAACGTGATTTTGTTTGAAGGCGAAGACAACCGCTTCAACTTCACGCTCAACACCGGCACACAGTTTATCGACACAGAGTCGCTCAACTTCACGACGCACCAAGAAAATGACTCTACGGTGGTTGCGTCGCTCGACCTCGGAGGAGGCGCCACATGGGCCATCCACTACACCTTGCCGCGCAACAGTTATGCCGTCAAGATGGAAGTGAAGCAGACGCAGATGCAGAACATCATCCCGACAAATATTTCGTCGATGGAATTCGAGTGGTTCCAACGGATGCCCCGCCAGGAACGCGGCCGCACGTTCGAGGAACGCAACTCGACGATTTACTACCAGTTTGCCGGCGACGATGTTGAGTATCTCAACGAGATGAAGGCCAACGACGAAAATGTCACCGAACGCATAAAATGGATTGGCTTCAAAAACCAATACTTCTCGTCGGTAATTATCGCCAAAAATAATTTCTCTAAGGCAAATCTCGTCACCAAGCCTTTCGAAAAGGGTAATGGCGACCCGCGCTATGAGGACTATCTAAAGGAACTCGACGCAAAGACCACCCTCGAATACAATTCGACGGCACCGGTTGCGGCTTCTTTCGACATCTATTTCGGTCCTAACGAAGTGTCGATGCTCGACGATTATGATAAGATGCTTCGTGGTGAGGACGGCCACGGCCTCGAACTTGACCGCCTTGTGCCGCTGGGTTGGAGTCTCTTCCGCTGGATTAATGAGTATATCATCATTCCGGTGTTCAACTTGTTCGGCTCATTCTGCTCCAACTACGGTATCGTAATTCTTTTGTTGACATTGTTTATCAAGATTGTCATTTTCCCGTTCACTTATAAGAGCCTTAAGTCGCAGGCGAAAATGCGTGTGCTTGCACCCGATATCAAGGAAATCAACGAGAAATATCCGGGCAATGAAAATGCTATGACGCGTCAGCAAAAGACGATGGAACTCTACAGCAAGGCCGGAGCAAGCCCGATGTCGGGTTGCTTGCCTATGTTGTTGCAGATGCCTATCCTCATTGCGGCCTTTACATTCTTCCCCTCGGCAATCGCTCTGCGTGGCGAGTCGTTCCTTTGGGCTACAGACCTTTCCGCGCCCGATGTCGTTCTCACTCTGCCGTTCTCAATTCCTTGGTATGGCAATCAGGTGAGCCTCTTCTGCTTGTTGATGACTATCACCAACATCATTTATAGTTACCTCAATATGCAGACTCAGGGCAATAGCGCGATGCCGTCGATGAAGTGGATGATGTATCTCATGCCTGTGATGTTCCTCTTCTTCTTCAACGACTATGCTTCAGGTTTGTCCTATTACTACTTCCTCTCTCTCTTGATTACGATTATCCAGACTTACGCATTCCGCGCTGTGGTTAAGGAGGAGGATGTCCGCGCCGAAATGGCACGCAATGCCGCTAATAAGAAGACGAAGAAAAAATCGGGCTTTATGGCACGCCTTGAAGAGGCGCAGCGCCGTCAGCAGGCTCAACTTCGTGAGCAGCAGAAGAAAAACGGCAAACGATAAACCGTCGTTTCTACAACTAAAAAAAGCCGGCTTGCACAATCCGCAAGCCGGCTTTTGTCACTATTATTTTCGTGGTGGAATCAGTCGGTTGTCGGGCATTTTTTGCGGTTTTTGTTGGTAATGCGGATTTTTAAGCGTAAATTTGTTGTCGGGTTAATCTTCACGGCCCTACATTTATAAAACAAACCGGATAACAATTACTTCTATGCGTAAAATATTGCTTTTATCAGCCGTCTTGCTGACGACTTCAACGGCATTCGCGGCAGTTAAGGTTGCCGATTATTTCTACCCCGCCGACACCACTCTCGTTCATTATGCTCCAAACGCAATTTTTAATGGACAAATCGATTCAATCGTCACGAGAATTGAAAAGTCCGAGGGCACATCCGAACTTTTTAAGATGTCTCGCCGTAATTTGGTTGGCGAAACAATTGCCGACAAAATCCAACTCACCGACTCGACTGTCGTGTTTGGTATTTGCTACCAACGCAGCCACTTGGAGTTAAATATGGGTGGCCGCGGAAGCGTCATTTATAACCACGAACTCCTTCGCATTCCAACTTCTGCCGACTCCGCTTCATGGACGGCATATAACAATGTGAGTCAAGCACTTTATGTGTCAAAATTTGAGCGAACCTCGAAGTTCGTGACACTTCGCTTGGTGATGAATGGAGCGGAACGGGACGTTAAGGCATTGCGAGTGGTTTCCCACCAATTTACCCGTCAAGGCGAACCGTTCCCATACGGCGACCGTGTGGAATATTGGGCCGAACATCTCGGACTTATTCTTGTTTATGACTACGAAGGAAAACTTGTCGAATATGCCTCGTCGTTGACCAACGTTCCTAAGACTGACCCGATGGTCACGCCTGCAAAAAAATAACGTCTCTGCCGTTAGCCTGTCGAGATGAGCGACAACCGTCAACTGATACGCGACCTGCTCGCTGAATATTGGGGATATGATTCCTTCCGCCCGATGCAGGAGGAAATAATTCTCTCTGTGCTCGACGGCAACGACACTCTCGGTATTCTTCCCACAGGTGGCGGCAAATCGGTGACATTCCAGATTCCGGCACTCGTCATGCCCGACCTGACCGTCGTGGTGACGCCGCTCATCTCGCTTATGAAGGACCAGGTCGATAATCTTCGTGCTATAGGCATCAAGGCCACTTACATCCATTCCGGCCTCACTCGCTCGGAGCATCGCCTCGCATTCGACCGATGTCGGTTGGGCAAGGTGAAATTGCTCTATGTGTCGCCCGAAAAACTTCAGTCAAAGGCGTTTGTCGATGAGATGAAGTTGTTCAAGGTGAGCCTGATAGTGGTTGACGAAGCCCACTGTATATCGCAATGGGGCTACGATTTTCGTCCGTCCTACCTTCGATTGCGCGACCTTCGTGGCGTGTTCAAGTCTGCGCCCGTGCTCGCCCTGACGGCATCGGCTACACCCGAAGTCGCCGACGACATCATGGCACAACTTGCCTTCCGTGGCCGACAGATGTTTACCCGCAGTTTCGCTCGCGACAACATCTCGTACCTTGCACGCTATGGCGATGATAAATTCAATACTCTGCTTAAAATCCTGAACAACACCTCCGGCACGGCCATCGTCTATGTCCGCTCTCGCCGTCGAACACGTGAAATCGCCGACTTCCTCGTCAAATCGGGCATCTCTGCCGACTACTACCACGCAGGACTGGCAATTGAGGACAAGAACGAAAAACAGGACCGATGGAAATCGGGCGAATGTCGTGTGATTGTGGCCACCAATGCCTTCGGAATGGGCATTGACAAGCCCGACGTTAGGGTAGTGGTCCACTTCGATTTGCCCGCTTCGCTCGAAGAGTATTATCAGGAGGCGGGACGTGCTGGTCGAGACGGTTTGCCCTCCTATGCCGTAATCCTCGCTTCGCAATACGACAAGGCTCGCCTTTCGCGTCACATTACTGAGTCTTTTCCCGACAAAGAGTATATACGCAAGGTTTACGACCTCGCCTGTACGTTTCTCGATGTTATTGAAGGCGAAGGCTATGGGAAGGTTTACGAATTCAATTTCAATCTCTTCTGCGAGCGTTTCGAATTGCGTCCTGTCGCCGCACGCAGTGCACTCGAACTTCTTACCCGTGCCGGAGCATTCGAGTTTACCGAAGAAATCCAAACGCAGGCGCGTCTGATGGTGCTTGCAAAAAAGCAGGACCTCTACGACCTGCGCATCAACGAAGATGCCGACCGAGTGTTACAACTTGTTCTCCGCACTTACACGGGCCTTTTTGCTGACTATGTTTATATCAACGAAGTGCTGATTTCGTCACGCTTGCAGATGTCGAGCCAGCGGGTTTACGAATCGCTGCTACTGCTTTCTAAAATGCACATTATACACTACGTGCCGCGTAAATCAACACCTTACGTATATTTCAATGTCTCGCGGATGGCTCCGAAGCATGTTATGATTCCGCGCGAAATCTACGAAGTGCAACGTGAACGTCTTGAGCGACGAGTCGAAGCGATGAAGCGTTTCGCCTTTGCCGACGACCGTTGCCGGGTGCGCATAATGCTCGAATATTTCGGAGAAAAAGCCGCCGCCGACTGTGGTTCGTGCGACTATTGCCGTGCCGAGAAAAAACGCAAATCGCCAGCCGTGACCGATGATTCTCTTTTGCGTCAGTCGATTCTGTATATGCTTCGTCAACCGCGGACTCTCGACTATCTCGTCACAACCTCAGGCGAACGCCGCGAACGTATTATCGAAATTGTGCGCCAACTTCTCGACGAAAACCTTATCAAATCCCTATCTCCCAGTGAATTCGTCAAAGCGTAAGATTATAAACAAAAATACCCTCCAATGAGGGTATTGCGCTGATTATTAGTTTGGTACGCCCGTGGGGAGTCGAACCCCAATCGTCGGAACCGGAATCCGATATTCTATCCATTGAACTACGGGCGCAGGCGGATTCGGTTGCAAATTTACAACTTTTTTCGTTAACCCCAAAACTGTTTTATCAAATGTCGCTTTGTTATTTGGAAATTATTTGTTAGTTTTGTGGCATATATTTTTTAACCCGAAAATCTCCTATTTATGAAGAAAATTTTGTTAATGTTTGTGGCAGC
>JAFZPB010000150.1 GCA_017552595.1 Muribaculaceae bacterium | reverse complement strand
TGTTTTTGCTTGGAAGTGTCGCCAGCCAAAGGCTGTTCTGAGACATCGGTCAAGGGCTGTTATGCTCGCATAAACAGAACTTGAGTGGATGGCTTGGAATAGGCTCGCAGAGCCGACAGCACTTCCAAGTGTTTTTTATTGTTTTTGTTTATTATGTGACACAGGTTTATGCAAGTGAGCGGAAATTATTCAAATCGAAACAAATTGTCACATTGGGCAATTATCAAAATATATTATAAACTGCAAATTAACCATTCGCAATCAACAATACTTTTTCTTGAAAAATTTGGATAATTTGTAAAATTTCCCTGCCCGGCGGGCAGGCTCTTTTAGTACGAGACTGCGTCTCGCAGTACTCCGACAGGCGAGCGTGAAAAAATTGATTGCCCGACTTGTGCCGAGCAATCAACTAAAATATGCATTGATTGAACTAATTAACAACGACTTTCTTTGCCGAGCCGTCGGTGTAACGGACGATGTTGACTTGGCCTCGTTCGGGATTGTCGATGCGAACGCCCTGCAGGTTGTAATAGCCTTCGACAGTTTTTGCTTCTGCATCGGCCTCAACCCCTTCAACGCCGCCCAAATCTTGAATGTCAAAATACATCCAAATATTTGCAGCCTTATAAGCGTCAATCGATTCGTGCCAAACACACAATCGGCAATTGGCCATATCAACACCATAAAAAATATAATCGTCTATCGTCTGCGGAGTTGACGCATGATTAGTTACGGATGTCAATCCCCTACAATCATAGAAGGCATAACTGCCAATCGACTTGACTGAGTTGGGGATTGTGATTTCTATTATTTTTGACTCCCTAACGAAATTATCGGGCAATATTTCCACTTCGTCGCCGATGGTTGCAGATACGATGCCACTCGTTATCATATTGCCATTTGAAGAACAATTTTTTGCGTTCCATAACAGATTGGTCAAATTGTAGCAACCCCAGAAAGCCCTCTTGCCAATCTCAGTGACGGAATTGGGGATTGTAACTGATGTTAATCCGTTGCAACTACTGAAAGCAGAATAGCCAATCGAAGTGACTGAATTGGGAATGTCTATGGATGTCAAGCCACTGCATCCACTGAAAGCGCCGGTGCCAATCGAAGTGACGGAATTGGGGATAATGGTGTTTTTGCAACCCAATATCAGTTGGTTATCGCTCGATTTTATAATTGCGTTGCAATTTTCTCGCGAGTCATACATTCCGTTTTCCGTTTCAACAACAATCGATGTCAAACCACTACAGCCTTCGAAAGCAGAATAGACAATCGAAGTAACAGTGTTGGGAATCGTCAAGGATGTCAAGCCGCTGCAATTACAGAAAGCATAGTTACCAATCTCCGTGACAGAGTTGGGGATAACCAAATCTATTATTTCACTGCCATTCAGACAAAGATGTTTGGCAAAAACCAGTGGATTGGAATCAGCGGTGCCAAATGATATTCTGCACCAAGCAGAAATGTCTGATATTTCTGTTTTGGTCAAACTGTAGCAACCATAGAAAGCAGAAGAGCCAATTGAAGTGACGGAATTGGGGATGGTTACGGAAGTCAATCCACTGAAATTATAGAAAGCACAAGAGCCAATTGAAGCGACTGAGTTTCCGATGGCCAAGGATGTAAAGCCAACGCAACCAAAGAATGCCGACTGGCCGATTGAGATAACTGAGTTGGGAATAATTAATTCGCCGGTTAAACCGCTACAATGCAAAAAAGCGTATTCCCCAATTGAGGTGACTGATTCGGGAATTGAAAGCGATGTCAAACTTCCACAACCCCTAAAAGCGTAATCGCCAATAGTTGTCACCGCGTATGTAACCCCCTCATGGCTAACCGAAGGTGGAATTTCCAAAGCGCCACTAATGTCGGAATAACCTGGCGAATCTTCATTTTGAAAAGTTACCGTCACCGATTCACCATCAGCATTTATATTATAACACAACTTATCGACCATAAAGTCGTATGCAAAAAGTTGGGTGCAGGCGACTATGACTGAAATGGCTAAGACCAATGTTCTTTTCATAATAATTGCGAGTTTAAGTCAATAATTCAAGTTGATTTTTACAAAGATATTGATTTACACCACAAAGTTACAAAAAATTTCAATACGATAACTACCCCCCGTTTTAACATTATTTAACAGTTTTAACTGACATTTGACAGGATGATTGAAAGAAGATGCTCTTGGGGTACGAGACTGAGTCTCGCATTACACCGACATGAAGGAGTAGATTAAAGAAGAAAGAGTAAAGAGTTATAGATTGCTCGAAATTAATTATGCATTATGAATTGTGCATTATGCATTAACAAAAACTTTATTTCACTTTCAGGAGTTTTTTGCCTTTTGTCACATAGATGCCGTAACCCAAATCGCGGAGCGACGTGCCCACAAATCTTCCGTTGAGGTCGTAATATCGGCCGTCGCCGTCGCCACCGCTGTTGCCGCCACGGCCTCGGCTGCGGCCTGTCAGGTCGTCGGTGACGCTCGCCCTCGGCGTGCCCCACGCATTGGTGTCGGTCAAAACACTGTTGAGCCATACGAATACATTGTCATCCAAATAGCCGCAAAGCGTGTTATAAACCACTGTAGGAGCCGTCCCCACTTTGTCTTTGACCAATTTCAACAACCGTTCTTTTATTTCGGGGAAAATCTTCTCCGAACGCGGGTCGTCGGGCTCATTGCCCGCATCGTTAATAATCACCAATTCAGTAAGCAAATCACCGAAATAGGTCATCGCCAAGTCGGTCAATTCTTCGGGTGTTTTCGGGACATCCACCTTCCATTTCTCAATCAAATCGGAGTTCTCTTCGATTTTTTCCTGAATTGTGGGCCAATATGCACGGATGTGCCATTTCAGCCCGCCGGTGATATTTTCCGACAAGGTCTGGCGGCACGTAGCCTGAACGTCGGGAAGGCTGCCGATGCTTTTGACATAGCCCGTCGTCATGTCCCACTTCGAGAAGTCCTCGTTGACCTTTATGAGCCGCCACGGATTGGGATACGACACCGAAGCGCCCGTCGTCACGTCGATGAGCGAATCGGTCATGGCGTCGGTGGAATAGTATTTCGCCACATCCTGCATGTGCTGGTGGCCCGTGAAAACGATGCTTATGCCATGCTTGATGAATTTCTGCGACACCGTTTCCCAGTTCTCTACAACGTATGGCGCCGCCAAAACGCTCTGACCGTCGAAATGCTCCACCACATTGTGATGGCACATGGCAATAACCTGCTTGCCCTCGGCGACGGCACGGTCGGCATAGTCAAGCACCCATTCGAGTGTAGAGTCTTTAATGCCTCCTGAAGTGGTATTGTCATCGACGGGGTCGCCCTTTTCCTTGTATTTGTTTTTTTCGTACCAATTCGTGTCAATGCCGATGATGACCAGTCCGTCGAAAGGCTCAGCCACCCACGACAGAGAATTCTCGTCGCGCACGGCATCGTCGCCGTAGCCGAAATCCTTAAATAATTCGGCGAAGGCGGCAGGCGATGTCCGTTCGGCATAGCGGGTAGTGCTGCCGTCGTAATAAACGCCTTCGGGATTGTCGATGTCATGATTGCCCGGAACGAGCAATACGGGAATGCCGTCGTCGCGGATTGTGCCGAGCGTTTCCGCCACAAGACGATGGCTGACAAGTTCGCCGTCTTTAGTCAGGTCGCCCGGAATCAGCACTAAATCGGGCTGATATTTGCGGATTGTGTCGACCAACGCATTCAGCACTTCGCTGCTCTCGCGAAGCAGTTTCGGGTCGGAGGCTATATACTTTTGGAAAGCCTCGCCGTCGTTAACCAGCAATTCGGGAGCCATAACATGGATGTCGCTCATCACGAAAATCGTTTTCTCTTGGCACAATGCAGCCAAAGAGACAAACATCACAACTACTGCGAGCGACAACCGTTTCATCTCCCCTATTGATTAAAAGCCCACTACGGATTCCGCCATCGAGCGAATGGCTTCCGAACGCTTCATCGCGTCGTCGGGCTTGCGTGCATAATCATCGCTACCCTTGACTATTACCAGTTCGCCATTCATATAATAGAACGTGTTCTCCTCGCCCGGAGGATTGCCGTATTCTACATGGCTGATTTTTGCCCTAATGAGTTTGTTTTGGGGAAGCGGGTCGTAAACGTATTCCTCTTCGTAAAGGCTGCCATGGTCGTTGAGGTCGACAACGGCATAAGTCAGGCGCAACCCCTTTTCGCTTTGCGTGTATAGGACTGTGACTTTCTCGATGAAAGCATACTCGTCGTTACCGTCGGAAGCGGGCTCGTAACGTTCGATAGTCACCAACTTCCCGTCCTTTTCCTGTGCGGCCTTGTACGCGGCAATGGCTTCATCGCCGGTCTTGTCGATATTTTTCACAGTGTTGACCGGGTGGATGCGCGGGCTTACCGCAAGGGCGGAAAACGGCACAACAAGCATCATTATCAGAGCGGCAAAAATGGTTCTTTTCATGTCATATGTATTTTAGTTAGAAATAAGCATATTATAACAACGGCAAATTTAGGCATTATTCCACTCAAATGCAATTTTTTGCGGAAAAAACTCCATTCGGGCATGCCAAGATTTTTTCCTCGTTGTGCCGTTTGTCGGAATTTTTTGATTAAATTTGCAAAACGGCTGGTCATAACAATGTTCGACTACAATGAAGGAGAGAGATTTTATCCTCCATGAGGATTTCGACGAAAGAATCAAGAGCCTCTACAACACGGCATTCCCCGACGACGAGCGGATTCCGTGGGAATATATCATACGCCTTTCCGAAGAATTATCGCTGGAAACGACCGCCTACTATGAAGGCGACGATTTCGTGGGCTTCACGATTTTCTATCCTCGTGACGGTGTCGGATGGTGGTGGTATTTCGCCGTTGAAGAGAATCTTCGTGGCAAAGGTTACGGCCAACAAATCCTCGACCGTTTTCGCCAACGCCATTCCGACAGCCCTTTCATCCTCGACATCGAGTCACCGCGACAAAAAAGCGACAATATCGCCCAACGCCAGCGTCGTTATGATTTCTATGTCCGTAACGGCCTGCGTGACACGGGTGTCGAACGCTCGTTCTACGGCGTCGAATACGCCATACTCATTAGCGACGACTCTCCTTTCTCCCGCGAAGACTATGAAAAAATCATCGCCGAAGCCCGACGAAATTGGCCGCCCGACGAAATCGATAATTAACCAAATTTATTAACCATAAAAAAGAAAAAATGAAAAAGAGTATTTTTATGATTGTGGCAGCAGGTCTGATGACCCTCGCCGCATGTGGAAACAAAAGTGAAAACAAAGCCGCCGAAAACGATTCTACGGCCGTAGAACAGGCTGAAGCAACCGAGGCTGGCGCTGAGGCAGCGGAAACCGCCGACGCCACGCAAGCAGGTCCTTGCACCATCGAATTCGACATGTTCAGCGTCGATGTTCCGGAAGGTTGGAAAGTGCTGAAGAAGGATTCCCACGAACTCAAAATCGGCACGGGAAACGACTATTACAACGACGAACAGATGCGTTTCGAAGAGCACACCTATCAAAACCTCGACGACCAAATCAAGGTAATGAAAGGCCTCAACGACGTCAAGGACTTAGGGAAACAAAAACATGGCGAATACAACTTCCTCGCTTATGAGTCACCGGTTCCCGAACTCACTCTTCTCATTAAGGGCAACGACAAAAACGAGTACGCCTTAGTTGAAGTCAGCCGTGCAGCATATCAAGGCGAGGCTTACAAACAAATTCTCGCCTCGATGAAAATGAAACAACTCTAAAAACTTTCCGAAATGAAAAAACTGATATTATCACTGGCCCTGTTCCTGCCATTCGCGGCTTGCACCAGCGAGCAGACCGCAGCACCGGCCGAAGGTGGTGAAGATGCGGCAACCGTAGCGTTCACCGTCGCCAAGAACTATTTCTTCAAAAACGACAAGGAAATTCCGGCAAATCCCAAAATCACCACCGAAGAGCAATTCTCCAACCTTTTCGGCATGGCAACAGTCATGGGCGAAAACGGCAAGCCAACGGCCATCGACTTCTCTAAAGAGTTCGTTTTGGCTATCGTGCTGCCCGTAACTGACGTTGCCACCGAAATCATTCCGCTTAAAATCGAGGAGAAAGACAAAGTCCTTGACTATTGCTACGAGGTGAAGACAGGCGAAAAACTCAGTTACGAAATCCGTCCTTGCTCTATCATCATCCTCGACAAGAAATATGAGAACTACGAGGTGAATATGGTTAAGAAATAAGCCATTATGGAAGAAGTTCAAAAATATCTGAAAGAGTGCGGAGCGTTCTTTTTCGCCACCGTCGAAGGCGACCAACCCCGCGTGAGGCCCTTCGGTGTGTCGGAAATCATCGACGGCCGATTCTACATTATGACGGGAAAAATCAAAGACGTTTTCAAGCAGATTGAAACGAATCCGCATTTCGAAATTTGCGCCATGAAGCCGTCGGCCAGCGAATGGATGCGCCTGAGCGGCACGCTTGTAAACGGCGACTCTCTCGCCGTGAAAGAGGAATTTCTCGACCGAAATCCGAGCCTCAAGTCAATGTATAGCGCCGACGATGGCAACATGGCCGTGCTCTACATCACCGATGCTACGGCACGATTCTACTCGTTCACCGAGCCGGTCCGCACCATCACCTTCTAACCATGACCGTTTTATGGCAGTAACCGACTATATCTGCCACTATCAAAGCCCGTTAGGCAACATCACCCTCGCAAGCGACGGGGAGGCCCTGACGGGCTTATGGTTTGATGGCCAAAAGCATTTCGCAGCAGGGTTGTCCGTCAACAAAATCGAGCGGCCCGACTTGAAGGTTTTTAAGGATACAAGGCTGTGGCTCGACTGCTATTTTGGCGGCAAGCCACCTGCTTTCACTCCACATCTTACACCGCGAGGCACTGATTTTCAGCGGGAAGTGTGGCAAGTGTTATTGACAATATCGTACGGAACGACGATGACCTACGGCCAAGTGTCCACCATCGTCGCACGACGATTAGGGCGAAATACGATGTCGGCACAAGCCGTCGGCAACGCCGTGAGCCGCAATCCCATATCCATCATCATTCCATGCCATCGGGTGATTGGCGCGGATGGCAGTCTTGTCGGCTATGCCGCCGGTCTCGACCGCAAAATCCGCCTCCTCGCCCTCGAAAAAACGAGCCCTTTTTCTTGTCGAATGATTGGAAATCCGATGTGATTTGGCTAATTTTGTGAAACAAATCCGAGTAAATTATGATTGACAAAATTCTTGAATACAACAAAACCTTCGTGGCCGACAAAGCCTACGAAAAGTATGTCACCGACAAGTATCCCGCCAAACGGCTCGCCGTCTTGACATGTATGGACACTCGTCTTACCGAACTTCTGCCCGCCGCCCTCGGGCTGAAAAACGGCGACGCCAAAATTATCAAAAATGCCGGAGGTCTTGTAATCTCGCCATTCGATTCTGCGATGCGGAGTCTTATAGTGGCAATCTACGAACTTCATGTCGAGGAGATTATGGTAGTCGCCCACTCCAACTGCGGTGCATGCCACATGAATTTCGACCACTTCCGCGAGGAGATGATAGCCAAAGGAATTGCCGAAGACACCATCAACACGGTCAGACGCTGTGGCATCGACCTCGACTCATGGCTCGAAGGTTTCCACGACACGGAAGACTCCGTTCGCCATACCGTCGCGACTATCCGCAACCATCCGCTTGTGCCGGCCGACATCGTCGTACGCGGATTCATCATCGACTCCACCACCGGCGCCCTCGAAGAAATCCTCTGAAAACGTGGCTTGAAAAATTCACAACCGAATTATTAGAATATCAACAATTTTAATTAACTTTGCCGTGACCATCGACTACGGCGCGTAGCCTTTTGTCTTTGGCAAATGTTTTTCTAATAATCGACAAATCGAATAATACCATAAGCATTCGTCTATGAAACTTAAAGTTTTCGCTTCGGCAATAATAGTTGCATTGCTCTCATTTTCAGCCAGTGCCGCAAACTATCTTATTAGTCCGTCGGCAACGACAAACGGAGCCGCAATCGCTTATAAAAATGTGCAATTTAAAGTGGGCACGACCGCTTTTAGTTCGTTTTCTGCATTCGTGGCGGCTAATCCTGCGGCAAATTCAACTGTGTATGTGGCTTCGGGCACATATTCTGAAAACGTGACCATCTCGACGGCAGGACTTAATTTCGTCGGAGCGAACGCTTTCGGTGACAGCCGCACATCTACCAGAACCCTTGCCGAATCGATTATCACCGGAAAACTAACCGTAAATGCCAACAACGTGACCATCAACGGCTTCCGTTTTACGGGAAACGGGTGTGTGGTAAACTCCGCGGCAACAGTGTCTTCTCCTTTGTCGGGGCTCAAGTTTATTTACAACAAAGTTGACGGGTCGACCCTCGCCCATAATCTGAGCACGGCAGTTCTCCACCTCGGCACACCTCGCACAAATGATGCCGCTATCGATTCGTCAGTGCATTGTATCTACCAAAACATAACCGTCAGCCACAATGAGTTTAAAGGGTCGGCATCGAATACTGCCCACTTCGTGGTGGTTGCCGGCGGATTCGGCACGTGTTACTATACCGACAATACATTCGACGACGGCGGTTGCAGTATCGCCCTATATAATACACAAGGCACCAACTATATCCGCTACAACACATTCAAAAACGTGGGCGATTTCACGAGGGCTTCCGGCTCCGACTACGGAGAGTTCGCAATCCGCTTGTTCTATATCGCCTACGCCAACACGACGAAGATTCACATCGACTACAACGACTTCGACAACTGCCAAGGGCAGTCAAGCATGTACTCTTGTATTCGATTCTACAATGGAGATACCAGCCATACTATCATGACACCGGTGGGATGCACAATAAATGTCCACCACAACATCTTCCGAAACAAACCCAAACACTCGTCGGCCAACTACAACTATGTGTTCTATACCAATTATACTGAGGCCGCGACAATATATGCCCGCCTCAACACATTCGACAATTCCGAACTTTGCTTCGGCTTCATCAAGCAGAAGGGCGAATCCTCGGCAAAACGGCTTTTTGCAAGCAGTGCGGGATTGTTTGACGTAGGCACGGCTAAAAGTTCGATTGCTTACCACAAATACCAAGGCGGCTCAACCGACTTCAAGAATATGAAAACGAAGTGCACCCGTGTGTGCCAAAACTTCGACCTTGACAACAACGGCACAATCTACACATGCCAAATCTGCGACGACCTCGCCACCTCACTCGGAATACATAAAAACTCCCTTATGGTAACCCACTTCTATACCGATTCGGAAACGGGAGAGATAAAAAAATCATATATGTATCTCCAACATGCTGGTCACGGATCGGGCATGGTCCTCTGCCGTTTCAACGGCACGCTCTACATCGTCACGGGCGGAAAATCCACCACTTCGGGGTCGTCCGAAACGCCCACCACCACGGCATTTATCCCGTGGAAGGCTAACGCCAAAGTTGATGTCACCAAAAACAGTTTCACCGTCGACGGCACAACTTATAACATTAAGCATTTCGTTAACTCGTGGGCGGCTGAAGACATCAGTTCGTGGGACGGTCAATATCCCGCAATAGATTTGGAGAACCGACTCTTTTGCGAGCGTATGCCGAACGGGAAGGTATGGTTTGCCATATACGACCTTGACGACGTTTTCAACAACCTCAACGATGCCAAACCGCTGAAAAACTTTGGATTGACGAAAAAGGATTCAAACTACAAATTTACATCTTCGAGTAGCACATACACCGCCTACGCCAATGCTGATAAGGGCCTGCAAACATGGCCTATGCAGGGATTTACCGTTTCGGGCGACTATCTCTATCTGCTTGAGGGAGTGGGCGAAGACGGCTATACCGACGCCAGCGGCAACAACTATCCCGCTGTAAACAACGAGCCGACAATCTTCATGACCGTGTGGAATTGGCGCACCGACAAATTCGCTTACCGCAAACCTATCGTACGCAGTGTCATCAAGAATCTCGTCCACGGTGAACCGGAAGGCGTTCAAGTATACCGCGATGATGTGGGCCGAAGCCACCTTTTGATAGGTGTTTCGACCGGCGCTTCAGGCGATCGCGCGGAAAACATCTTCGAATTCAGCCTCGACACCGAAAACGGAATGGCCATGAGCGTGCCTACTGGTGTTATCACGCCGAAAGTGTCGTCAGTAAACCTTACCAATACCTCCACAAGCAGCACGTTCAACGTGGGCTACTCCTCGCAAGGCGGCAACGACCGCGGCAGCCTCAACGCAAGACCGATTTACACCATTGCCGGCAACGACGGACAATGCTTCTCATGTTCGGTGGAAAACGACAGCCAATGGGACGACCCATATTCCATAAAAGTAAAAGTCACCGTTACTTACACTCCTGACGGATTAAAGAAAAATCACACCGCCAAACTTCGCATTTCCTCGGTAGGAGCAGCCGATGCCATCATTACGCTAAACGGCACCGACAACAGTTATGTCGCTCCATCATTGACGGCAAATCCCACATCGGAATCGTTCTCAACTATCGCGGGCAATACTCAGGCAAAAACCATCGCCATATCAGGCACGAAAATGCCAGAAAATGTAACACTCGCTCTATCAGGCACCAATGCTTCTTTGTTCAGCCTGTCAGCGAATTCGTTGGCATCATCCGGCGGGACGGTCACTGTCACCTACTCTCCGACAACCGCAGGCTCTCATTCAGCCTTATTAACCGCAAAATCAGGCACATACTCCATCACTGTCGCCTTGTCGGGAACCGCTACGGAGCAAGCCGTACCTTCTCTGACCGCTTCCGACGAATTGCTTTCGTTCACCGCCGAAGAGGAATCGTCGACAACTGAAACCGTGACCTTTACAGGAGAAAACCTCTCGTCGGGCATTGCGCTATCGCTATCGGGCGACGACGCATCGCTGTTCAGCATATCCGACCCGTTGCTCGGAGCCAGCGGCGGCACAGTTACGGTCACTTACAGCCCGACAGAGGCTGGCAGTCATTTCGCCACTTTGACGGCTATGGCCGACGGAGTTGCGCCAGTTTCCGTCACACTCGAAGGAACGGCGACTGAGAAACCTGATGTTCCCGTCGTTGACCCCACACTCTTCGTATTCACCAAAGTAATGGAGTCGCAAAACGTGCCAAGCGATGCAGGCAACTGCCGCTTCTCGACAGGTTATGACGGCTATCTCTACACAGTGGATAGGACCAACAGCCAGATTGTCCGCTATAACATGAACGGAGTCAAATCGGTATTCGCCAATATTGAAGGGACGCCGTGGACTGCCATAACATCCGACGATGCCGGCAATATTCTCATCAACCAGGGCAGCGCCTACGGGACAAACACGGCAGCAAACTGGTTCGTGTTCGAACCTGACGGCACACAGCACACATTGACGCTCACTATGCCCGACGGAATGACAAACGGTCGCATCGATGCCGTGGGCAGGGCGTTTGGCAACGTGCTCGGAATAAACGGACAAATGCCAATAACGGGAGCGCTCTGCGTTCTTTGCAAGGATTCGACGAAAGCCGCCATTTTCTACCTGAGAAACGGCGAACAAGTGAGCGCTAAGACTGTTGAGACAGGCTTTACCGCCGACGCGACGGCTATTGGGCAACCATCGTCCACATTGTTGCCACAACTTGTTTCGAATCCCGAAGATTATTATCTTTTCCGGCTACGCACGAATAAGTCCATAACCACACGGGCGTTACCTCGCACATCATCCGACGGCTTCGACGTTTTCACTCTCGGCGACAAGACCTACATAGTAGAGCCAACCGGCGCCTCAAACTATGGTGATGGTTACACAATTCACGAACTTGGCAGTGACGATGTTTTGGCAGAACGAGAGGAGACCGTCACCGACGGTACGGTGAAGTATCAATCATTGACCGCACGCGTCAGCGACGACGGCTCATATGCCACGATCTATCAAAACGTCAGTGGCCAACTCGTGTCGATTTACAACTTCGGCATGCCGTCTACGATGGTTGATGCTATAGGCGAAGAAGTCATTGAGACCTCACATGTATTCTACAATCTGCAAGGCATACGCATCGACCGCCCAACGGCAGGGCAGATAGTTATCCGCGTGGCAACCCTTTCCGACGGCTCAATATCAACCTCAAAAATCGTGTCGAGGGCCGCACAGTAACGACCATCCGCCTATCCCTACCCTCGAAGAAATTTCTTGCTGAGTCACGACATAAAAAAAGTGCCTGACATCGGTATTATGCCCGATGTCAAGCACTTGTGACTTGGAATGTGCGGTATGCCGTTAATACTCCGTTTTGTCGTCTTTTTCGCTCCAAAGGCGGAAAGCATCGATAGCCTCGTCGCGGAGCATCGCCAAGATAGGCACATGGCGGTCGGACATCGGACGGTCGAGTTCTTCGTAAATGAAATCGTCGGCAAAATCCACATCGGCAGCGTCCTTGCGATTGCAGCCATAGTAAATGCGGTCGATATGAGCCCAATATATGGCACCTAAACACATAGGACATGGCTCACAAGAAGTGTAAACCACACATCCCTCAAGATTGAATGTGCCTAATTTACGACAGGCCTTGCGGATAGCATTGACTTCGGCATGTGCCGTAGGGTCGTTATCTATTGTCACACTGTTGGAACTGCCAGCAATAATTTCGCCGTCCTTGACAACTACAGCGCCGAACGGGCCGCCGCCGTTTGCCACACTTTCCTTAGCCAACTTAATGGCTTCACGCATCATAGCGCAGTCTTGTTCTGTAATTTTAATTTCTTTCATTTTTAGTGTTTATGGCATATTTATCCTTATTTATAACGATGCTTCACGCAAAATGTTATATTTCACTCGAAAAAAACTTGATGCCCTCGAAACGGGAATTGAAATATTATGATTATCTTTGCATTGCAATCATGTGAATAATTGGCCACCGCGATGCTGTCGAAGGATTTTATAGCGCTTCTGAAAAGTTATCCGACTGATATATTTAATCGGATAGAAGGCGATTTGGCCAGCAGACCGACTGTTGCCGTTCGTGTGAATCCGCTAAAAGGCGTTGATAGTCTTGATGCGCAAAAGCCCGTTCCGTGGGCACTCAACGGTTTCTATCTTACCGAACGGTTTCCTTTCACTTTCGACTCCGCATTCCATCAAGGGCTTTACTACGTTCAAGACGCTTCGTCGATGATTATCGGCAGAATAATCAAGCAGATTACCGACGACGGCGTTCCCGTGACATATCTTGATGCATGTGCCGCGCCCGGCGGGAAGACCACTGCCGCCATTTCCGCCCTTCCATCGGGAAGTGTGGTAGTAGCCAACGAATACGAACCTCGGCGTGTGGCCCCTCTTTGCGAAAATCTTATGAAATGGGGCTATCCCTCAACAATAGTCACTGCCGGCGACACTCGCCAATTCCGCTGTTTACAAGGATTTTTCGACATCATTGCAGCCGATGTGCCCTGCTCGGGCGAAGGCATGATGCGCAAAGACGAGGAAGCCGTGGAGCAATGGAGTCGTGCGCTCGTTGATTCATGCGCCGAACGTCAGCGGGAAATCGTCGATAATCTTGTAGATGCCTTGCGCCCTGGAGGATATCTAATCTACTCCACCTGCACTTTCAATCGCGTTGAAAACGAAGAAATTGTGGATTACATCTGCTCACATCACGGTTTTGAATCAGTCGAAATCAACGTTCCCCTCGGTTGCGGCATTGACGACGCTATCGATTCGCCCCACTATTGCCGACGGTTCATCCCCGGTCGCGTCTGCGGCGAAGGCCTTTTCATCGCCCTGCTGAAAAAACCGGGCGAGCCAAAAGCCGAAAAACCGCAGAAAACCAAACCGCAAAGCAAAAAAAACGCCGACAAGGGTTTGACGGCACTTCTGAATGGCGATTTTGACTTCTCCACTGATAAAAACGACATTATCCACGCATTTCCTTCCGAATCCGCATTAATTCTCGCCGCAGTTGAAAAAGCGACAAAAGTGGTAACTTACGGAGTGGAAATCGGTCAGCGGAAAGGCAAAGACGTCGTTTATTTACAAGGTCTCGCCATGTCGGCGGCACTTAACGGCGACGCTTTCCCTCAAATCGACATCGACATTTCTACCGCCGTCAGTTATTTGCAACGCAATACTTTAACACTTCCTGACAATGCGCCGCGCGGCATCGTCCTTCTACGTTTCGGCGGTCATCCGCTCGGTTTCGTAAAAAATCTCGGCAACCGCGCCAACAACCTTTATCCCCAATCGATGAGGATACTGTCGCAACATCTTCCTGACGAACTGCGGTCGTTACTCGGCTGACTGCTCGGGATTTAATGTGGCGAGGATTTGCTGGAGTTCGTCATCTGCGAGTGTCAAGCGACGGCGACATTCCGTAATCAATGCCGCGGCACGACGGGTATATGCCGTCAAGTTATCCACATCGCAATTTGCGTCCTGCATTTCTGCAACTATTTGTTGCAGTTCTTCAATAGCCTGATTGTAAGAAAGTTGGTCAACGGGGACAGTTGAAATATCCATAGTGGGAAGTTATTTGTTTGCGTTAATAGAATCAACAGTTGACGAAATCACACCATCGGCGACAATAGTTGTCACTTTTGCGCCCTGAGCCACGTCGTCGATTGACGTGACCGCGCGGCCGTTGATGCGGGTTATGGAATAGCCGCGTCGCAGAGTTGCTTCCGGCGAGAGAGCGTCGAGCAAAGCGGCAACGGAATCTATTTCCGATTTACGGCGTGAAAGCACGTGTGCCGACGACAGGGTAAGAGATGAAATAAGTGTGGCAATCTTTGTCCGACGGGCTTCGATAGCGGTTTTTACCGAAGCCACGGATGACGAAAGCCGAACAAGTCGGTTCTCAGCATCGCGAACAGCCGCAACAGGCAGAAGCGGAAGAGTTGATTGATAATGGGCAAGTTGCTCACGATAGGCTGAAATCACTCCCAAAGCCATATTCACCACGGAAGATGCAAGACTGTCAATGCGGTCGAGCATCGCTTTTCCAAATCCAATTAGCAACTCGGCGGCGGCTGTCGGTGTTTTCACTCTGTAAGCGGCGATATCGTCGAGCACGGTCACATCGCGTTCATGGCCTATGCCCACTATCACAGGAACGGGAAACTGGGCCACTTTGGCGGCAAGGTCGTAGTTGTCGAAAGCGAGGAGGTCGGAGGTGGCGCCACCACCGCGAATAATCACCACACAATCCCAAGCATCTTCGGCTTCAACACGGTTGAGAGCCTCGATGACTGTCGGGGCAGTGGATTCGCCTTGCATCATCGCCGGAAAAAGTTTGACATCGAATCTCAAACGATAAGCATTGCGGTAGAGTTGGTTGACGAAATCGCCATATCCGGCGGCAGTAGCCGAAGATATAACCGCCACGCGTTGCGGCACATCGGCAAACTGAATGCTTTTGTTGATGTCGAGAATGCCTTCACTGCGAAGACGGTCGATTATCTCTTTGCGGCGACGAATCACGTCGCCCAATGTGAAGGAAGCGTCGATATCAGCAATCACCACCGACAATCCGTAAACGGGGTGTAACGATGCCGTCAGCATAACGCAAACTTTCAGGCCGGTTGAGAATGTCTGCCCCGTTTCCGCAGTGAATTTAGCCGACAATCGTGCATACGCCGAACGCCAAATCACGGCACGGATTTTCGCCAAGTCGGAGCCATCCTCATTCTTTTGGATGAGTTCCATGTAGCAATGCCCGCTCGCATTTGTGCGAACATCGCTCAATTCCGCGACGACCCAAACGTTTTGCACGCCCTCGGCTGTGGCAACCGCTTGCGACAACCGTTTGCAATACTCTTGGAGCGTGATTTGTTCGGTGTCCATCTCTATTTTTTGACGAATTTTTTGCCGTCCCAACGATAGACAAGTTCAGGATGAAGGAGTGACTTCACTTCGTCGTAGGCTTCGACGGTTAGATATTGATTGAGATTGAGCGAAATCGTCATTGACATATCCGACTCATTGAAATGGTATCCGGTCATCAAAAACGGCACATTTTCGACCACTTTCGCGACGTTTTTCTTTCCGTCGGCGTTAAGCCAATCGTCGAGCGTCGGGGCGGAGAACAGATTGAGGTCGATTGGCGCCCAATTCCCTGCATAAAATTTAAGTTCGCTATCTGGGGCGGGAGTCATGACGGTTTTAATGATTGCGATTATTTTCCGCTCTCGGATAGGCAAAACCGCGATTTGGAGATTAACCGACGGTGTTACTGTCAAGTCGATATAATTATCTGTCATCACGTTGATTTTCGACTCAGCATTAAGGCCGTTTTTCACCGTATTAGGTAACGACGCCTTCGCATAGTCAATAAGGTCGAGACGCATATTCTCGTCGTAATAGGGAATGACAGAACTTGGGATTGTGCGGAATGCGTTTTCTGCGTTTAATTGCGCTTTGACGGGCAAAACTGCCACTAAAAAGGCTATAACGGCAAAAGTCAACTTGACAAAAGTGTTCGTTTTCATTTTGATGTCGGGTCGGCCATTTGAAATTCGATGCGGAACGTAGTGCCGACGCCCGGTTCCGATTGTTTGACGAAAATTTTTCCTCCGTGATACTCTTCGATGATTCGTTTGGCAAGAGTCAGGCCGAGGCCCCAACCACGTTTTTTGGTGGTGAATCCCGGATTGAATACGTTTTTGAAGTTCTTTCGTGCGATGCCCTTGCCCGTGTCGGCAACTTCGACGAAGGCTCGTTCTTTTTCTCTGCCAGTAGTGACAGAAATTGAGCCGGAGCCCGACATAGCATCGACAGCGTTCTTGATAAGATTCTCCATCACCCATTCAAACAACGGCGCCGACATCATCACGGGCGCGGGATTCGGGTCGATATCGACGGAGAACTTTATATGCGGGGATATGCGGGTTGACATGTACGACGACGAATGGGCGACAACTTCGTTCATATCCACCGTTTCCATATTCGGACGCGAACCGATTTTCGAGAAGCGCGAGGCGATAGTTGAAAGCCTGTCCACATCCTTATTCATCTCCTTGACCGTATCGTCGTCAACGCCAAGAGATTTAAGAAGTTCCATCCATGCCATCAGCGACGAAATAGGAGTGCCAAGTTGGTGGGCTGTTTCTTTCGAAAGCCCTACCCAAACCTTGTTTTGCTCCGCTTTTTTGGTTGACATAACGGCAAAATACACAATCAAGATAAACACCACCATGATAGTGACCTGGATGTAAGGGAAGTAATTCAATTTCTTCAACAGGCTCGAATCCTCGTAATAGACATATTGCGACGAACCGTCGTCGAGCGCGACATGAATCACATTGTTGGTCTTTTTTAGGCTTTCAAGTTTGGCATTGAGGAATTTCTCATTGGCAGGCGATGATGGGTCGGAATCGTCGGGAAGGTCGAAGTTTCGCGAGTCAAGGATGATGGTCGATGTTTCGTCGGTGAGCATCACTGGAATGTTACTGTTGGCTGTGATGATGCTCATCGGAAACTCGATGTCCTCCGCCGTTATGATTTCTTTAGTGGCGTCGGCCCAAATCTGCATACGTTCGCGTTCCTGTTCGGCAAGGTCATTGACGATATTGTTGGAAATATACAAGAACGCCACCACTATGGCGAGCGAAATCACCATAAAAGCCGCAGTAGCATATCGTCGTATGTCGTAAATGTTTGCCATTTCTGATTCTATTTAGCCGTCGGCGGTTCTGGCGTTTGAGCCTCAAGAACGCGGAAGAAATTACCGCCCCAAAGTTTTTCCAAATCGGCTTCGGAATATCCGAGTTTAAGAAGTCGGAGAGTTATGTTCGACATATCGTTGTCGGCCTTACAACCATCCACACCGCCACCGCCGTCGAAATCGGTTCCGATGCCTACATGGTCGATACCAGCCACGTCAATCACATGGACAATATGGCGGATGTAATCGTCGATTGTGGCTTTTCTGCCTTTTTTCACAAGGAATCCCGTATAGTTCGACACCTGGCACACGCCACCGTTCTTCGCAAGGGCACGAAGTTGGTCGTCGGTGAGATTTCGGTCATGGTCACAAAGTGCACGGGCACTGCTGTGTGAACATATCACCGGCGCTTTCGATAGACGAATCACATCGTAGAATGTCCCTTCACTGGCATGCGACAAGTCAATCAGCATTCCCAAACGGTTCATTTCTGCCACCACCTTTTTACCGAAATCGGTCAGTCCAAGTCGTGCGTTTGCTGTGTGCGACGAAGAATGGCAGATTTGATTGTCATATACATGGCAAAGGGTAACATATACAACTCCCTGCTCATGATAACGACGCAGACGGCTTAAGTCGGTGCCGATGCCGAGCCCGTTTTCCACACCGATAAATATTGCCTTTTTGCCTTGGGCTTTAAGGGCAAGGGCTTCTTCACGATTGCGGGCGATTCCGCAAAGACCACTATTGAGTTCGGCTTGGTGTTTCGTGATTGCTATGAGTTCCTGCACCCGTTTTTCAGCCTTGTCGTAAGTTGACTGATTTAGCGGCAACACGTGCTTTACAACCTTTCCCTCTGCGTTTTTCACCTTCGTCGCGCTACTGACGTATGCGGCGAAAAACTGTGCGTCGAGCAATCCCTCGCGCATTTTTGGGAGATTCACGCAATTGTTCATTCTATCGGCGATGTTTTGTCCCTCGGTGAGACAAAGCGGAACGTCGGTATGTGTGTCGATTGAAAGAATGCGGGAATGAATGTCGCGGACTTTGCGATAAAGAGCGGCCTCTTCGACAAACTTCGAATATACAGCATCCATCTTGGCGTCGCGGCCCCAGTACTGCTCGGGGTGCCATTGAACGCCGACGATGCGTTTTGCGGGATAGAAGTCAAGGGCTTCTACAATGCCGTCGGACGAACGTGCCGCCACTTTCGCACCCGGTGCTACGCGGTC
>JAFZPB010000149.1 GCA_017552595.1 Muribaculaceae bacterium | reverse complement strand
GTAGGGCACTATTCACTCCCTCCAACGAACCGCCACCCCTCATGCAACGTGGGGCCGACTGTAATCGTCAATCTCGATATGTCAAGTCTTCTTCTTTATTCTTCAGGGAGTTAAACTATCCTCCTTTCAATTTTGCGACCGCAAAGTTAAACATTAATCCGCTATTACGCAACTATTCATGCATTTTTTTCAATTTTCGCTTTTTTAGCACCCATATATTTAATAAGGTGACCGATTTTTTATAATTTTGCCAAACTAAAAAACTACAAACAACTATTTTTGAACTATGAGCAAAACCACTTTCCAAAACTTGGAACTATTGCGACAAGAAATGCGCAAAAACAACGTCGACGCCATGATTGTACCTGGCACCGACCCGCATCAAAGCGAATACATCGCACCACACTGGCAATTCCGTGAATGGCTAACCGGATTCGACGGAAGCAACGGAACGGCAGTCGTAACACTCGACAAAGCCGCCTTGTGGACCGATTCAAGATACTTCCTGCAAGCCGAACAACAACTCGAAGATAGCGGATTCGTACTTATGAAAGAAGGAGTTGACGGCGAACCCGACTATAAAGAATGGCTCGCCGACAACCTCGAAGAAGACGGAGTAATCGCCGTCGACGGACGACTCTTCTCACTCCTCGATGCCAACAGGCTCGAACTATTCTGCGGAGAAAACGGATTCATGTTCGCACCCAACTTCAACCCAGCCGACTCAATCTGGGCCAACCGCCCACCCATGCCACAAGGCAAAGCGATGGTGCACGAAATCGAATATGCCGGCGAAGACACCGAGAGCAAACTCACCCGCACTCTCGAAGTCATTGAGGCAAACAACGCCACCGCAGCACTGTTCACCGCACTCGACGACATCGCTTGGATGCTCAACATTCGCGGCAACGACGTGGAGTTCACACCTGTGGTAATCTCGTTCTTCTTCCTCTCCGAAGACGAGAGAGTGCTCTTTATCGACGACGACAAAATCACACCAGAAGTGAAAGAGCACCTCAAAAAATACAAGATTAAGACCAAAGACTACGACGATATCGAGAAGTTCCTCAATCGCGTGAGCGAGCGCGAGACCGTGTTGCTCGACCCCAACAAGGTTAGTGACACACTCGGCCAAGCAATGGGATGCCCCGAGTTATACGCCCCGTCGCCTGCCGCCGCACTCAAGGCAATCAAGAACGAGACGCAAATCGAAGGCTTTAGGCACGCCATGGAGCGCGACGCAACAGCACTCGTGCGCACATTCATGTGGATTGAGCAAAACGCCGACAACGGAATCAACGAAATCGACATCTGGGACCAAGCCAAGAAAGAACGCGCCAAGAGCGAACTCTACCGCGGCGACAGTTTCGCCATGATTGCCGGCTACCGTGAGCACGGAGCAATAGTGCACTACGAAGCCACCGAGGAGTCGGCTGCCACCTTGCAACCCACAGGACTGCTGCTCCTCGACTCAGGCGCACAATACCTCGACGGAACTACCGACATCACCCGCACCATCACACTTGGCAACCCTACCGAGCAAGAGAAGCACGACTTCACGCTCGTCCTCAAGGGACACCTCGCACTCGCAAGGGCGCAATTCCCCGCAGGAACACGCGGCGTACAACTTGACGCGCTCGCACGAATGCCGTTATGGAGCGAAGGACTGACCTACGGGCACGGAACAGGACATGGCGTAGGCCACTTCCTCGGGTGTCACGAAGGACCTCACAGCATACGCACCGACCTCAACCCCGTCATCCTCCGCGCCGGAATGGTAACCAGCAATGAACCGGGTCTGTACCGCACAGGGGAATACGGCATTCGCACCGAGAACCTCATTCTCGTCACCCAAGGCGACAGCAGCGAAGAGTTTGGACGATTCCTACGCTTCGAAACCCTCACCCTCTTCCCCTACGACACAAGGCTTATCGACACCTCGATGCTCACGCCACAGGAAGTGAAGCAAATCAACGACTATCACGACATGGTGCTCGAGCGAGTGTCGCCATTGCTCAACGATGAGGAGAAACAGTGGCTCGAGAACAAATGTGCACACATCGATTAACTAAACAACAATCAAAATAATGGCAATTATTAAGAAAGTCAGGGGCTTTATGCCCACTATTGGCGAAGGATGTTTCCTCGCCGATAATGCAGTAGTCGTGGG
>JAFZPB010000148.1 GCA_017552595.1 Muribaculaceae bacterium | reverse complement strand
GCCGTCGGCGTTGACTACGTAGAGTTTCTCGAAACCGAACTCCGTGTAGGCGACTTTCGTGCCGTCGGGGCTCCATTGCGGATTCTCGTACTTCACGGCGACGTCGTTGGTCAACTTGGTCACGTTCGAAAGCGTGCCCTGCTTCAACGACTGTGCCGAGGCGGTAAGCCCTACCGCAAGGGCAAGAAACAGCGTAAATTTCTTCATTGTCATTTGTAATTAAGGTTAAAATATGTTAATAATTAAAGTTTTTGTTTCGTGCAATCTGCTCAAAAAGCAATAATCGGGACAAATTTACGAAGAATAAATTTAAAAACAAAGCATTTCCAAATAAAAATATAATTATGTGTGTTTTGCCGTCTTTTTAGACCAAAAAAAGGAAAAAATCTGCCCGTATGTCGGCGAATTTTTGTAAATTTGCGAGTAATTATGCGCAGGGGTTGTCGCCCTGCCGCTCTGTAATCATTACTCGCCTATATTACAATATTTTATAAATAAAAACTACTAAAATGAACATTACTCACATTGAACATCTTGGCATCGCTGTCAAGAGCCTCGAGGAATCAATTCCTTACTACGAGAACATTCTCGGACTTAAATGTTATTCAATCGAAGAAGTCGCCGACCAGAAAGTTCGCACAGCCTTCTTCAAAGTAGGACAAACAAAGATTGAACTTCTTGAGCCCATAAGCGAAGAATCCACAATCGCCAAATTCATCGAAAAGCGCGGCGAAGGTATCCATCACCTCGCATTCGCCAACCAAGGCGTGGCAGAAGCCCTTGCCGAAGTCGAAGCAAAAGGCGTGCGCCTCATCGACAAGGCTCCGCGTAAAGGCGCTGAAGGCCTCAACATCGCATTCCTCCACCCGAAATCAACTTGCGGTGTGCTCACCGAACTTTGTGAAAAGCCCGAATAATCAATCCTAAACAAAAGATAAGAATATGAGTAAACAACTCGAACGCATCCAAGAACTCATCGCCATGCGTGAAGAAGCGCGTCTCGGCGGTGGTGAAAAGGCAATCGAAAAACAACATGCCCGCGGCAAATACACAGCCCGCGAACGCATCGACCAACTTCTAGACGAAGGCAGTTTCGAAGAACTAGACATGTTTGTGCGTCACCGTTGCACAAACTTCGGCATCGACAAGAAATCGTTCCTTGGCGACGGTGTCGTCACTGGTTACGGCACAATCGACGGCCGCCTCGTCTATGTTTTCGCTCAGGACTTTACCGTATTCGGCGGCGCCCTTTCCGAAACTCTCGCTCTCAAGATTTGTAAAGTGATGGATATGGCCATGAAGATGGGCGCTCCCGTTATCGGCTTGAACGACTCGGGCGGCGCACGTATCCAAGAAGGCATCAACGCCCTCGCAGGATACTCTGAAATTTTCCAGCGCAACATCCTCGCCTCAGGCGTGATTCCTCAGATTTCGGCAATCCTCGGCCCGTGTGCCGGCGGCGCTGTCTATTCGCCCGCTTTGACCGACTTCACAATCATGGCGAAAGGCATTTCCTATATGTTCCTCACTGGCCCGAAGGTTGTCAAGACCGTGACTGGCGAAGACGTCAACGAAGAAACCCTCGGCGGTGCAACAGTTCACGCAACGAAGAGCGGTGTAACCCACTTCGCGGCAGAAGACGGCGAAGACGCTATCCGCATCATCCGCAAACTCTTCTCCTACATTCCTCAGAACAACCTCGAAGAGGCTCCGCTCGCTGAATGCGACGACCCGATCGACCGCGCAGAGGATATGCTCAACGAAATCATTCCCGACTCAGCCAACCGCGCATACGACATGTATCAGGTTATCGGCGCTATCGTCGATAACGGCGAATTCCTCGAAGTACAGAAGGACTACGCAAAGAACATCATCGTCGGTTTTGCCCGTTTCAACGGTCAGTCGGTGGGTGTCGTCGCCAACCAGCCTAAGTTCCTTGCCGGCGTGCTCGACTGCAACGCTTCACGCAAGGGCGCCCGTTTCGTTCGCTTCTGCGACGCCTTCAACATTCCTTTGGTAACTCTCGTTGACGTCCCCGGATTCCTCCCCGGAACAGGTCAGGAATACAACGGAGTCATCCTCCACGGTGCGAAACTTCTCTACGCTTACGGCGAAGCCACCGTGCCTAAAGTCACCGTTACGCTCCGCAAGAGTTACGGCGGTAGCCACATCGTGATGAGTTGCAAGCAACTCCGCGGCGACATGAACTACGCATGGCCTTCGGCCGAAATCGCAGTTATGGGTGGCGCAGGTGCCGTCAACGTGCTCTACGCTAAGCAGGCTAAAGAAGTTGAGGATCCCAAAGCGTTCCTCGCCGAAAAGGAAGAAGAATACAACAAACTCTTCTGCAATCCTTACAATGCCGCCAAGTACGGCTATATCGATGACGTCATCGAGCCGCGCAACACTCGTTTCCGCATCATTCGCGCCCTCCAGCAGTTGCAAACCAAGAAGGTCACGAATCCTGCCAAGAAACACGGCAATATACCTCTGTAATCAACCGATAAGTCACGGTCCGCGTCGCTTTCGGGCTCGCGGACCTCGACTTTTTTCATCTTTCACAAACATTCATCAATAATGAAACGTAACATAATCCTGCTGGTTCTCATCGCTATCGTCGGTTGCGCATCGATGTCGGCCCAAGGCCGTCGCGGCTTACGCCTCAACGAAGTGATGGTGGTTAACGACAGTAATTATGTTGATGATTACGGAAAGAAAGGAGCGTGGATTGAACTTTTCAACTCTACCTTCGGTCCTCTCGAGATTTCGAAAGTTTTCCTTACGAACGACCCGAACAACCCTAAGATGTATCCCGTGCCGTTGGGCGACGTTAAAACCGACATCCCCAAACGTCAACACATCCTCTTTTGGGCCGACGGCAAACCCACCTATGGAACGTTCCATACCAATTTCACGCTCGACCCGAACCGTGAAAACTGGATTGGCGTTTATGACACCGACGGATTGACACTCATCGACTCGGTGACGGTTCCCGTTATGGAGCCAAACCGCTCGTTCGCCCGCATCGACGATGGCGTGGGCGCATGGGAAGTGCGCGACGGTGTGTCGGAAGGGAAGCATATCACCCCCAGCAGCGCCAACCGCATTAAGGATACCAATGGCAAAGTGGATATGTTCTACGAACACGACAGTCACGGCTTCAGCCTGACAATCATGGCAATGACAATCGTCTTTACCGCTCTGCTTGTGCTTTGTGTATGCTTCTGGATAATCTCGAAAATCGGTGCTAAGAACCTTCGCGACAAGAAACTCAAATCTCAAGGTGTCGATCCCACAAGTGTCAAGCGTACCGACCGTCCGCAAGGCGACTCCGGCGAAGAAATCGCCGCTATCGTCATGGCTCTCCATGAGCATCTCAATGCTCATGACAATGAGGCCACAATTCTGACAATCAACAAAGTGCGTCGCGCTTATTCGCCTTGGAGTTCGAAGATTTACTCTTTGCGCGATATTCCCCGCCGATAAATCACGTTTTTTTCGTCAAATCATCAACACAATAAAAGAAAATGAAAGAATACAAGTATAAAATCAACGGAACGACCTACACGGTGACTGTCGGCGACATTGAGGATAATATCGCCCATGTCGAAGTGAATGGCATGCCTTACAATGTCGAACTCGACAAGCCTGTGGCAAAGCCGATTATCGCGGCTCCGCGCCCTGCTGCCGCACCGCGCACAGAATCGGGCGAAAAGGTGATTTCAAAACCGGCAGTCGCTTCCACCGGCGCTTTCAAGGTGGTGGCTCCTCTGCCTGGCGTAGTCCTCGAAATTAAGGCTAAAGTCGGCGACACGGTGAAAG
>JAFZPB010000147.1 GCA_017552595.1 Muribaculaceae bacterium | reverse complement strand
GTTCGAGAAGAAATCAGAAATACTCACCAACGCCTGTGTAATCCCAGGCAATTCCTTATTCATATCCATATAAAGTTTACGCACTTCCGGCACCACCGCCACCAACATAAAGGCAAGCACCGCAATAATCACAAGGAAGATAATCCCAGGATAGACCATCGCACCACGAATTTTAGAAATCATACTCGAGTCTTTCTCGTCTTGCGTCGCTAACCTTGCCAAGGCAGTATCAAGCGTACCGGACATTTCACCTGCCGCCACTAGCGACAAATACACATCATTAAAAACGTCCGGATGCTGCGCCAACGAGTCCGACAAGGCTTTACCTGCTTCCACGCTCGCGGTCACATCTTCAATCACTGCTTTCATTGGCTTCGAAGTCGATTGCTCCGCCGCCGTCTTCAAGCTTCGTGACATCGGCAAACCCGCGCCTATGAGCGTCGCAAACTGCCGCGTGAAGATAATTCGGTCTTTCGTGGAAACTTTATTCTTCAGTTTCGCAATTAAACTTTTCTTGTCCTCTTCCTCAATTTTCTCCGGAATATAGCCCTGGTCAACCAACAGCTTCCCTGCCGCACGTTCGCTTTCCGCCTGAATCGTACCAGAAACAGTTTTTCTGCTGCTCTTCTCGGTCGCCTTATAAATATATCGTCTCATCTTTAGCCTCTTGCTAACCTATCAAAGTTTTCTACATCCACCGCGTAGTCACGCGCGTCATTATACGATATTGTTCCCGCTTTCACGAGTTTCGCCAAGGTCGAATCCATCGTCTGCATCCCCGCGCTCGCGCCCGTCTGAATCATCGAATCAATTTGGTGCGTCTTACCATCGCGTATCAACGACCGAATCGCCGAATTTGCCACCATAATTTCCGCCGCTGCAATTCGTCCCCCACCAATTGCCGGCACTAATCTCTGCGCACAAATCGCCATCAAGATATTAGAAAGCTGACTTCTCACTTGCGGCTGTTGATGCGCCGGAAACACGTCAATCATACGGTCCACCGACTGCGCCGCCGAGTTTGTGTGTAACGTCGCCAGCACCAAGTGCCCTGTTTCCGCAATCGTAATCGCCGAAGAAATCGTCTCTAGGTCGCGCATCTCACCCAAAAGCACCACATCAGGGTCTTCGCGAAGCGCCGAACGTAGCGCTGCCGAGAACGAGAAGGTATCATAATGCACTTCCCTTTGCACCACTACCGATCGTTGCGACTTATGCGTAAACTCGATCGGGTCTTCAATCGTCAAAATATGCACCGCTTTCTCGCGATTAATCTTATCTACAATCGCCGCCAGCGTCGTTGACTTACCAGAACCCGTCGGACCCGTCACTAAGACCAAGCCGCGCGGATAATCAGCGAAGTTCTCCACCACGCCAGGCAACCCCAACTCCGCCACGCTCATAATCTTATTCGGGATTAAACGAAACGCGCAAGCAAGATTACCTCTTTCGTGAAACGCATTGGCACGGAAACGACCAAGCTCACCAAACGCAAAGGAATAATCAAACTCCTTATCTTTCAACAAAATCTTTTGCTGCGCTTCATCAAGCGTCGCAAAAATCAGCTGCTCAATCATCGGTGGCGTCAAAACCGGCGTATTTGCAATCGGCACTAGTGCGCCATCTACACGCAAAATCGGCTGCAACCCAACTTGGATATGCAAATCCGATGCATTTCGCTTGATACATTCCTCAAGCAACGTTTCAATTCTAATCCCACTATTTTCCATATTTTTATTTTACCATAAGCCTTTCGTTTTATGCAAGGTCGGATGCAACGCGATCAACCTCTTTTATTGTTGTTATTCCAGAGAGCGCTTTCAACATCCCATCTTGGCGCATCGTAATACAACCCTTCGCTTTCGCCACTTTCATAATATCGCCCGCCGTCGCCCGCGCCACAATCAACTTCTGAATATCCTCATCCACTTCAATCGCTTCGTAAAGACCAGCACGCCCAACATAACCACCAGGCGCTTCCCTAGTTTCCACACCTTTCGCAAGTGCATAACCTTTCGGATTTACCACAGGCAGCCCAGGATAACCCAAATCTTCCGACAAACTCGGCACTTCCTGCTGAGTCTTCGGCAAAACTTTCCCAAGCACATCATTCAACTCTTTCGTCTCCATTTCGGACGATTGATAAATCTCTTTCTTATCCGACACTCGTCGCACCAAGCGCTGGCCAATCACGGTATTGAGTGTCGAGGCAATCAAGAACGGCTCAATTCCCATATCCAAGAGACGCGGTAAAATACCCGCCGCCGAGTTCGTGTGCAGTGTCGAAAACACCAAGTGACCCGTCAATGCCGCTTGCACCGCCAGGTTTGCCGTCTCTGAGTCACGAATCTCGCCCACCATCACTACGTCAGGGTCTTGACGCAAAATCGAACGCAAACCCGACGCAAACGTCAACCCTGCATCCACATTCACCTGAATCTGGTTC
>JAFZPB010000146.1 GCA_017552595.1 Muribaculaceae bacterium | reverse complement strand
ATATTTTCTCACGTCTCGGATTCACAATCGCTGAAGGTCCGGAAATCGAAGACGACTGGCATGTGTTCTCGTCGCTCAACTTCGCCGACGACCACCCCGCCCGCGATATGCAGGACACTTTCTTCATAGCCCGCAATCCCGACGTGCTGCTCCGCACCCACACATCTTCGGTTCAGTCGCGCGTGATGGAGCACACCCAACCGCCGGTGCGCATCATCTGCCCGGGCCGCGTATATCGCAACGAGGCCATCTCAGCCCGCGCCCACTGCTTCTTCCACCAAATCGAGGCCCTCTACGTCGATAAGGATGTCACTTTCGCCGACCTCCGTCAAGCGCTCCACTACTTCGCTCAGGAAATGTTCGGCAAAGACACGAAAATCCGTCTTCGTCCGAGTTACTTCCCCTTCACCGAACCGTCGGCCGAAATGGACATCTCTTGCAACATCTGCGGCGGCGAAGGTTGCTCGTTCTGCAAAGGCACAGGATGGGTGGAAATTCTCGGCTGCGGAATGGTTGACCCCAATGTGCTCGACGCCTGCGGAATCGACAGCAAAATCTATTCGGGATATGCTCTCGGCATGGGCGTGGAACGCATCACCAACCTAAAATATCGCGTCAAGGACCTCCGCATGTTCTCAGAGAACGACACCCGCTTCCTCGACGAATTCAAGAGCGCTCACTAAGTCAACCCTTTCATAAATGACCACAGCCCAACGATATAAGGAAGTTATCGCCCGATTTGAAACGGCTATGCCAGTGGCGGAAACCGAACTGCATTTCGAATCGCCGTTTCAACTTCTCGTGGCTGTGATTCTATCGGCTCAATGCACCGACCGCCGCGTCAACATCGTCACCCCTGCCCTTTTCGAAGCCTATCCCACGGCCGAGAAAATGGCTGCGGCATCGGTCGAAGACGTGCTGCAATACGTGAAATCCGTCACCTATCCCAACAGCAAGGCTGCACATCTCGTCGAAATGGCGCGGATTGTCACCGAACGCTTTGGCGGCGAAATCCCCGATGATTTTGACCACCTCATTTCGCTTCCAGGCGTAGGACGTAAAACCGCCAACGTCATCCTTGCCGTAAACTTTGGCAAGCCACGAATGGCGGTCGACACCCACGTGTTCCGTGTCAGCGAGCGAATTGGCCTAACCACAAACAGCCGCACGCCTCTTGCCACCGAACGCGCCCTTTGTCGCCACATTCCCGAAGAAATTATTCCGAAAGCCCATCACTGGCTAATCCTTCACGGACGATACGTCTGCAAAGCACAACGGCCACAATGCGGCAAATGTTGCGTCGCCGACGTATGCCGCCACAACCTTAAATCCTTAAAATCAGCCAAATGAAAGGCAATGCATTCGTTCAACTAATCAAATACGGCATCGTCGGCGTGATGAACACTCTCGTCACGATTGTCGTCATCTTCGTCTGCAAGGCCATCCTCGGCGTAAACCCGTGGGTGTCGAATGCGCTCGGCTATATCGCCGGCGTAATCAACTCGTTCTTGTGGAACAAAAAATGGGTGTTCAAGTCGCATAACGGCTACATCTCCGAGGCCCTCAAATTCCTCGTGGGATTTCTGCCTTGCTACCTCGTTCAGTTCGCAACAGTGTGGCTCCTCACCGAATGTACTCCCCTCGGAGATATGACATGGACCATCTGCGGATTCACTTTCGGCGGCTACGGAGTGGCAACGCTTATCGGCATGGTAGTCTATACTATCGCCAACTTCCTATATAACAGGCACATCACTTTCAGAGAAAAAACTAACAAAGAATAACGATTCTCAATGGGCCGACTTCTTGCCATCGACTACGGACGTAAACGCTGCGGCATCGCAGTCACCGACCCTCTGCGAATCGTCGCCACGGGGTTGACAACCGTCGCCACAGCCAAACTCGTAGAATTTGTCAAGAATTACGTCGCATCAGAAGCAGTAGACACCATTGTCGTCGGACTGCCAACGACAATGCGTGGCGAAGAATCGGAGTCGATGCGCTACATCCGCCCGGGAATCGAGAATCTGAAAAAGGCTATCCCCGACATCCCCATCGTTTTCTTCGACGAACGTTTCACATCGACCATCGCCCATCGCGCAATGATTGACTCGGGAATGCCGAAAATGGCTCGTCGCGACAAGGCCGCCGTCGATCAAATCGCAGCCACAATTATCCTCAACGACTATCTTCAAAGCAAACAATATAACGAACCAAAAGTATGAAAATGCCCGTTTACCTTTACGGTCACCCCGTACTACGAAAAAAGTCGCTTCCCATTGAAGCCGATTATCCCGACTTGAAACAACTCGTCGCCGACATGTTCGACGTCATGTACGAATCGGAAGGCGTAGGCCTTGCCGCCCCACAAATCGGCAAAAACATCCGACTAATCGTCATCGACGCCGACCCAGCCGCCGAACACAATCCCGAATGTAAGGACCGAAAAATGGCGCTTATCAACCCTGAATTGACCGTTCTTGATGGCGAACCCGTCACCCGCGACGAAGGGTGCCTCAGTGTGCCAGGGCTTTCCGAACCAGTCACTCGTGTGGAGCACATCCACCTCAAATGGCTCGACGAGGACTTCAACGCCCACGAAGAGGAAATGACAGGTTTCCTGTCGCGCATCGTCCAACACGAATTCGACCACCTCGAAGGCATTCTTTATGTTGACCGCATCAACATCCTTCGCAAGCAGTTTATCCGCAAGAAACTTGCCAACATCGCCGAAGGCCGCACCCGTTGCAGTTATCCCGTCAAATACGCCCCTCACCACGGCAAATAACTTTTCTCCTCTCCCCTTTAATCTTTAAACTTTCCTCTTTAAACTTTATCCTCTCCTCTATAAACTTTATCCCCCATGGCCGACGACAAAAAAATCATTTTCTCGATGGTGGGCGTGAGCAAAATCTTCCCGCCACAAAAGCAAGTCCTTAAAGACATATATCTTTCATTTTTCTACGGGGCCAAAATCGGCATCATCGGCCTTAACGGCTCCGGAAAATCCACCTTGCTGAAAATCATCGCCGGCGTGGAAAAATCTTATCAAGGCAATGTGGTTTTTGCCCCTGGCTACACCGTGGGCTATCTTGAACAAGAGCCAAAACTTGACCCAGACAAAACTGTCATAGAAGTGGTTCGCGAAGGCGTGAAGCCTATTATGGACCTCCTCGCAGAATTCGACAAGGTCAACGAAGCCTTTGCCGACCCCGACGTGCTCGACGACCCCGACAAGATGGACGCGCTAATAAGCCGCCAGGCAGAATTACAGGACCAACTCGATGCAGCCGACGCATGGAACATTGACTCCAAACTCGAACGAGCCATGGATGCGCTCCAATGCCCGCCCGACGACCAACCCGTAGCGACGCTCTCGGGCGGCGAACGTCGCCGCGTGGCTCTTTGCCGTCTGTTGCTCCAACAACCCGACATTCTGCTGCTCGACGAACCCACCAACCACCTCGACGCCGAATCAATCGACTGGCTCGAACAGCATCTCAACCAATATCCCGGAACGGTCATCGCCATCACCCACGACCGCTACTTCCTCGACCACGTAGCAGGTTGGATTCTCGAACTCGACCGTGGCGAAGGTATTCCTTGGAAAGACAACTACTCCTCTTGGCTTGAGCAGAAAACACTCCGCATGGCTCAAGAAGAAAAGCAGGCCAGCCGCCGCAGGAAAACACTCGAACGCGAATTGGAATGGGTCAGAATGGTTCCCAAAGCGCGTCAGGCAAAAGGGAAAGCCCGTCTGAACTCATACGACCGACTGCTCAACGAGGACCAAAAAGAACGCGAGCAGAAACTCGAAATTTTCATTCCCAACGGTCCGCGTCTCGGCAACAAAGTGATTGAAGCCCACGGACTTGCTAAATCATTTGGCAACAAATTACTCTTCAACGACCTAAGTTTCACCCTGCCGCCTAACGGAATCGTCGGTGTTATAGGTCCGAACGGAGCCGGCAAAACCACACTGTTCCGGCTGATTATGGGCCAGGAAAAACCCGACGCAGGGACATTCGAAGTGGGCGAAACCGTCAAAATCGCATACGTTGACCAGACCCACCACGACCTCCTGCCCGACCGCACCGTCTATGAAGTGATTTCGCAAGGAGTCGAGACCTTCCGCATGGGCGGCCGCGATATGAACGCCCGCGCCTATCTTTCGCGGTTTAACTTCACCGGCGCCGACCAAGAAAAGAAAATCGGAGTGCTTTCAGGCGGCGAACGCAACCGCCTTCACCTCGCAATGGCACTAAAAGAAGAGGGCAACGTAATCCTGCTTGACGAACCCACCAATGATATCGATGTCAACACCCTTCGCGCATTAGAGGAAGGCCTTGACGACTTTGCAGGGTGTGCGGTGGTTGTCAGCCACGACCGCTGGTTCCTCGACCGCATCGCCACGCACATCTTATCATTTGAAGGCGATGGCAAAGTAGTGTTCTTCGAAGGTTCCTATTCCGACTACGAGCAGTTCAAGCGCGACCACAACGGCGGCAAAGAACCTCCCCGCCGCCGCTACCGCAAACTGATGGAATAAGTTCGCACGGATTATCACAGAAAACTTCTCGCACTAAGACACTAAGGCACAAAGATTTATAGATGTCAAATTTATAACCATAATTGGCTTCACGACGGAAAAAGAGTAAAGAGCATTTCGTCTCCACCCTATTTGTAAACAAATGTTAAAAAACGTGTTTTATTTTACTAGAATTGATGTGTTTTGTATCTTTGCAGTAAAATAAAACGCGATTATGGAAAATATTGTTGGTAGAGATAAAGAGATTAAAGAGCTTTTAGAACTCTATGAGAGTGGAAAAGCTGAGTTTGTCGCAGTTTATGGCCGTCGCAGAGTGGGAAAGACTTTCCTTGTTGATGAATGTTTAAAAGGGAAAATCACATTCCGTCATGCAGGGCTATCTCCTGTTGACAAAGAAAGCAACAAAAACAGCGTAAAGAATCAGCTCAAGCATTTTTATTATTCGTTACAATTACACGGCATGAAAAAAAGCCATTGTCCTACTTCATGGATGGAAGCATTTTTCATGCTATCTCAGTTTCTCGAAAAACAAGACAACGGCAAGCGGCAAGTTGTGTTTATAGACGAGCTCCCATGGCTCGATACACCACGATCCGGATTCATAACGGCCTTTGAAGGCTTTTGGAACACTTGGGGATGCCACCGCGACAATCTTATGTTAATTGTATGCGGTTCTGCTAATTCATGGATGCTCAACAACCTTGTAAACAACCACGGAGGACTATACGGCCGCACAACTTATGAAGTTAAGCTCCATCCCTTCAAACTTTCGGAGTGCAGGGCATTCTTTAAAAGAGCCGGTGTCATCATGTCACACTACGACATCGTGCAAAGCCACATGATTTTCGGGGGCATCCCCTTCTATCTTCGGTACGTTAAAAAAAACTTGAGTCTTGCCCAAAACATAGATCAACTCTTTTTCGAACAAGATGCGAAACTTAGTGGCGAATATGACCGCCTTTTCGCCTCGGTATTCACCAATCCCGATGTGATTAAACACATTGTTGAAACGCTTGCCACAAGAAATACTGGCTATACTCGCGCCGAATTGATAAAAGAGACCAGACTAACTGATTCTGGATTCGTGACAAAAATGCTAAACGCATTGATTGCAAGCGATTTTGTCCAAAGTTACATCCCATTTGGTCAAAGTAAACGAAATTTGACATATCGCCTTTCAGACCCATTTTGCATCTTCTATATCAAATTTGTGAAAAACAAAACAGAACTTGATCACGAATTTTGGATGCACAATGTCGCAGCTCCAGCCATCAACTCTTGGCGTGGCATTGCATTCGAACAAGTTTGCCTCAACCACATTCCGCAGATTAAAGCAGCGTTAGGCATATTGGGCGTTTCCTCGACACAATCCCAACTCGTAATCAAAGGAGATGCGGAAAAACAAGGTGCACAAATCGACCTGATTATCAATCGCAAAGACAACATCGCGAACCTTTGTGAGATTAAATTTTATAACGAGCAATTCATCGTGACAAAGGAGTACTATCTTAAACTTGTGAATCGACAGAACCTTCTTGCGACAGAATTGCCAAAACGCACAGCAATCCACCAAGTGCTGATTTCCACCTATGGCGTCGTCAAAAACGAATACAGCAACATTTTTCAATCCGTCATCGACATTGACGCATTGTTTTAACACTACCCACTATCAAAACAACGGCGGCAAAGAACCTCCCCGCCGCCGCTACCGCAAACTTATGGAATAAGCCCACACAGATTCCACAGAAAACTTCTCACACTAAGACACTAAGGCACAAAGTTTTATAGATGCAAGTTAAGCATTTGCGGTGTCAATCTATTCGCATCGAAGATGCAATTACATCGGAGATGTAAAATATCTTTAACCCCTTGTAAGCGACCTCGAAGAGGTGCGCAACATGGGGCATAGACACCCCATCCAGACACAACAACCTCGGAGAGGTTGAACAGCGTTAGCATTAAGATTTATCCATTGAGTCCGAGTTGTCCGAGAATTCTTTAAACTGTCAACTATAAACTATCCTCTATAAACTTTAATGCTGCATTAACTCAGCCCGTTATCCCTGAGGATTTTGAGCAGGGCGATGCCGCCGAAATGCGGGATATTATCGTGGATTTCGCGCGGCACAAGATGTAGCGTTTCGCAATCCACATCCTCATGCCACACAAGGATATTGTCCGTGTCCTCTTTCATCCTGCGAACATCTTCTATCGGGCGCGATACTTGTCGGCTCAACGCAGCAAAGGCCGCATCGTGGAGCCGCGACCGTTCGCCAGGGTCGTCAATATCGACATATCGGCTGAAGTCCGACAAGCGAACGGAGTATTTCGCTACATCGCCGAACTGCGCCACACCTCTTATAAAACGGATGCCGCGGATGCCGTGCTTACGTTTGATTTCGCCCCACAACAGACCGTTCCAGTTGCTGTAGCCACGTTGCGCCGGCACGACATTATCGTCAGGAATCCAAAGCGAATTTTTCGCCTCGCCCTCCCAATGGCCGTTGCTGCGAGGGGATTTATAGAAGTCGTGCCTACCATCCCAAAGCGTCTCGATGGCATTACGAACGCCGACGGGCAAACGCTGAAACTCAGCCTCTTTCCGCTCCGCCGGCACATCATAGTCCAGCCACTGCAACAACCGTACAATTTCGATAAGGAGCATTCGTATATTCACCCATCAAGAAGGACATAAACATTAGGCATAGTCCATCATATTGAATCATACGTTTAATCCAAAATAATTGCGTATAGATTTCAACATGCTTACCCCGCCATTATGACCTATACCACCCCAAGAAACATCGTGATATTTTTTAGGCACCCACATAACATATTTACCATCTATTGATTCATGAGGAGTTTTAGGATTATGCCATGGCTTTCCTTGGTTATACGTATCATCTTTCCATTTATAATAGTGCTCCTTCGTGACAACTTTAGGATTTTCTCCTGTATGTTTCCTGATATAATCAGATATTTTTTTTCTTCCAGACTCACTATTGAGCATTTGGTTAGCCGCTTTATCTTGTACAATTGACACATTTTTACGTGGGTCTTTCCCTTTTGGAATGTTTGCATCAATTCCTCCATCTAATTTTTCCTTATGTTCTGCAACCGACTCAAGATCAGGTTCTCCATTCTTGTATTTAAGATCCTTTCCCGTTTGCTTTTTGATTTCTTCAAGTGTTTTTCTTTCGGCTTCGTTTTTGTGTTTAACCTTCCCTCTTTTAAAATCGTCGTATTTAGGCATATACTCTCGTAAAAAAGTATTCATTTTAGAAGGCAACATCCGAAAAATTAAATTAAAAATAGGCTTTGGCATATTAAACAAGACAAATATCGCTTTCTGTATAGCGCCAGCAGTTGCACCACCAACTTTTAAAAACAATGGCAGCAATTTCCATATTAACACACATATTGCTACTATCAGAGCTGCAATAAGAATCCATAGCAAAATCTTCCACAGTAAATTCCAGTCAATGTTCCAATTATCAGATTCCGATTTAGAAGTATCTTCTGTATTTAATAAATTCATAAAGCCATTTACATCCGAGCGGATATCAGCCGCAGATTTTGTCTCTTTCGAATCATTCAAATCAGAAGATTCGACATCATTTAACTCCGAAAGGGATCTGATTAATTTAACGTTGTCTGCGTTAGAAATTTGTTGTATCAGTGGATTGTTTGTATCAGACTCATCTACCAAAAGATAATAAACATATTTTGGTTCTGATTGAGTAATAGTGTTAATTGAACTTATTACACTAGATTCGTCACCAACATTTTGAAGACCATCAGAAATAATTACAATTCTATCGTTATATTTTGAATTAGCTGCGGCCTTTATTGCAGGATTTAAATTTGTGTTTCCTTTTTCAGGATATGAAATACGCCTTAACACCTCATCCATATCAGCTCTATCAGGCGCAATGAAATAGGTTCTCCATATTTTATCACTAAATTTAATAATCTGAACAGAGTCTTTGCTATTATCAGTCAAAAATAAACGGAGTTCATCGTTCACTTTTGCAAGTGATTTAACTTTTCTGTCAGGAGACCACCCATTCATCGAACTAGAAACATCAACAAGAAAAGATGTATTCGTTGCAAATATGCTATTAGATAGCATCAGAAATAAAACAATTTGTAATAATTTAGTCACACAAACTTTCATAGGATACAAATTTACAAGTTTATTATATCAAATTTATTATATCTCATTTTTTTATAAATAATCACTATTTAGGTAGTAATCCAAAGATCATTAGAGCGCCAAGGAACAACAGAAATGACAGCAATGAGATAATCAGACCTGCTATGGCGAAGCCTCGTGGGCGCTTGAACATTCCTATTATTGAGAAAATCAATCCAAATAACCAAAATATGGAACTAACTACAAAAGCCCCAGCTATAGGTAGGCCGAACAATGAAAGGATGAAACCTGCAATTCCATAGCCATTTCTCATAACAATATTCAATTATATTTTTGAAACCAACCACACATTAAAAAAGTAGCTATAGGAGGAGTAATCCTCCAAGCATTAGGAATCCGAGGAGGGATAGTAGTGAGATAATCAAACCGGCGATAGCGAGACCGCGTGGCCGTTTGCCCATACCCACGATTGAAAATATCAATCCGAGTAGCCACAAAATAAAACCGATGAAAACAGTCCAAGACAACAGTCCAGCCAACAGTGATATGACGAATCCCGCTATGCCAACTCCATTCGTTCTGCTTTGAGGCGCATTGACTATTACCTGCTGAGGCACATATGGCTGTTGATAACCTGCGCCATACATCGGTTGCTGATATTGTTGAGGATATTGCTGGGGATATTGTTGCGGGTAGTGAGGTTGATACGACTGAGTAGGTTGTTGGACATACTGTTGCT
>JAFZPB010000145.1 GCA_017552595.1 Muribaculaceae bacterium | reverse complement strand
GGTGAGCACGTATGCCACCGTGAAGCCGATTCCCGAGGTCAAAGCCTCGACTTTCGCCGTAACATCGACGGCTGTCTGATCCTCGTTCCAAACGCCTTTCGCACTGACATCGACAACGGGCAACACGGCGTTGAAATCCTCCAAATCGTACCAGATTCCGTAGTCGGTTCCAAAGTAAGGATCAACCGTGATTTTGCGGTCTATGCTGCAACTCGGAGCACCCGAAATGCCCAAGGACTTGGTGGAAGCATAGTTGGCGACATACATCGGGTCGTCTGAATTGTATTTGTGGAAAGCGATGCCGACGAATTTCTCTTGATAGTTATTCTTCAGACGCTCCATTCCGACCCAACCACGAGGACACCAACCGCAGCCCGTGCCTGTGAATTCCTCGACCACCGTGCGACGGCTGACAACGCGAGCAATGTTCATAAACTGAGCCGAAACGGAAGTGCTCTTGTTGTTTGCCTGCCCATTCACCTTGTCGAGCGTCACTTTCACCGTGTATTTTTTAATGTCCGCAACGCTGACGCCCTCGACTTCAATGATGTCTTTCTGGTTGATGCCCGCAGGAATCGGCGATTCGAGCGTGAGGTGCTTCTGAGTTTTCTGTCCGTCGATTTCGATGGTGTAATCGATGGATTCGATGGCATTTTTACCAGAATTATCAACCAAAACCTGCGCCTTGAACGCTGTATTGGGAGTCAGCGTCAGAGCTTCCATGTCTTCGAGTGTCACGGCGTAATCCGGCAGATTCAAGTTGGTTACGGCGATCTGAAGGGGAGAAAGACCATAATCTCCGCCCGAATAATCGCCCCAACCACCATCGTTGATTTTCAAGTACAAAGAATTGGCATCCGCTCCGTCAGCGACGGCGATGGGATAGTTTGCCGTAGAGGTGAATGTGTAGCCGACATAAACATCGCCTGCGGGAATCACGTAATTGGCAGTAAGCGGCGCATTCGTGTAGTTTCCGACAACGAAAGAGTTGTCGGGAACGCTAACCGACACTGCGTTTGCACCGTCTAAGTTGGTTCTTAACCACGCTGTGACGCTCGTCATCGATGTGGAAATGACGGGAATGTTGATGCTTTTCAGCGTACTGCCTGCGAGAAGATTCGGCAACTTCACCGCCACGTGGAATGTGGCAGCCGAACCCGTTCCGAGGCCAGTCCAACTGCTGCTATTTCCGCCGTAATAACTCCAATACGTTACTCCGTCGCCATCGGCAAGCATCGGCGATTTTTCTGCGGTTTTCATACTCTTCTGCCCGAATTTTCCGGCAGGATCTTTCTGTAAAGTTTGTGCCGAGGCAGCCGTCACGAATGTCAAGGCAACGATAAGTGATAAAAATTTCTTCATAGTCGTATTTTTTTAACCTAATAACCTTAAAACCTAATAACCTTTTTAATCGTTTTTCCATTGTCGTACTTCACAATGTTCACACCCTTCTGACCCTCGCTGATGCGCTGTCCCGAAAGGTTGAAGCGATCGGTTTCCTTCGCTTGGTCGTTTTCGATGTTATCCACCGAAGCCGGATCCTTGTAAATCATGTTCACCGTCACCTTCGGACCACTGTCTGCAAGCGTGTAAACCTTCGTCAGAGCGTTGTAGGTATAGGCGTTCACCTGCAATTCCACCGTGCAAGTTCCGAAGCCGTCCTCGTCGGGAATCCACTCGGCCTGAATGTCCTTCTTATCGGTCGGCCCGAAAGAGCCTTTTTCAGTGGAATACTGGCCCGCTTCCTCCTTCATCACGCAATTCTGGGGGAAGCAAATTTGGAAAGCGCCGTTGGGCAGCGACTTGATGTCGTAGTCGATTCCCACATGCACATTTTCCTCTGTGGCGACTTTCACGTACAAGCCAGTCTTGAACATCACTTCGCCAAAGGCGTCTTTCTCGCCTTCAGCAACATTCACCGTAGTACCGTCGGCAACTACTTTTCCGTCTTTATCGACAAACTGAACGATGGGTTCGTCGTCGGCAAAGGCGAAATTCGCTGCAAAAAGCAGCATCAAAACGGAAGTAAAAACCTTTTTCATTTTACAATTTGACTATTTTACGAT
>JAFZPB010000144.1 GCA_017552595.1 Muribaculaceae bacterium | reverse complement strand
GGGCCTCGGTGATTTCCTGCCGTGTGCAACCCTCGCGCCGCCCCGCAAGCAGGCGCACAATGTCGATGTAAGGCTCGGCATCGCGGAACAACACTTGGTAAAGCTCTTGAAACTCGCCTTTTAGCCGGGCATCGGGATTGAAAAACAATGCATCGACATTCTCGGCAACGCCTTGCGACAGGTCGAGCAGACTCCAGTAGAACGGAATTCCGCCGATGTACATATACATTTGCGCAATCTGGTATTCGTCCCAGGGACATTGGCGACTTTCGGCATATTGCCGGCACTCGCACAGATTGAAAGGCTGCAGATAGATGCGCGAGGTGATGCGGTTGTGCAAGCCACCCTGGTTCTCCACCAACTGGTCGACCAGCCACGAGGTTGCCGAACCGCAGGCAATCAGCATGATGTCGTCGCGCAGCGAGGCCCACCCGTTCCAGAAGTCCTCCAAGGCGGCCACAAACTCGCTCCCGGGCGTGTCGATCCAGGGCATTTCATCGAAAAACAGCACTTTCTTGCGGCTCGACACCTTGGGTAACAACACTTCGAGTGCGTCAAAGGCGTCGTACCACGACGAAAGTTGGGGTTGTACGTCGGTCAACCCAGCACGCAGCAGCGACTGGGCAAACTTCTGGAGTTGGCGCGTTTTGGGCGACTTGTGCGACCCCACGTACGAGAGCGTGATGCGGTTGTGCAGGGAAGTGTTGACAAGAAACGTCTTCCCGATGCGCCGCCGTCCGGCCACCACCACAAACTCCGAGCGTTCGGAGGCCATACAACGTTCCAGCTCTGCAATCTCACGTGCGCGTCCTATCAATCGGTCCATCTTGTTGTCGTTATTTTGGTCGGCAAAGATAGCAACGTTTTTCCAAACTACCAAACAAAACGGCTCATTTTCCAGCCAAATCTCGCAAAAATTGTGCGATTTAGCCGAAAGGCGCATGATACAAATCAGCCAAATCTCGATTTTTTAGGGAGATTTAGCTGCAAAGTGGCCGACATCGGTTGACCCACTTTATACGAAAGTAGAGTTTTCGCATGAATTATCACGAATTATCCACGAATTATAAATAGATTCTCATCCTGCAATTTTGAAAATTCATGATAATTCATGATAATTCGTGTTGAACAACAATCTCCCACAGAACCCTCAGATTTCACAGACAATCATGCGCGAAAATTAATCCGAGCAATCTGTGCATTCCGTGGGAGAAAACCCCTCAATGCGAATTGCGCTAACAATCAATTAGTTAAATTAGTGAAATTCGCATTAACAACTTTCTACGCCAATCTGCTCCCTCAGCGAAATCTGCGTGAACTAATCGCGCTGGAGATTTTCAATGCGAGGCTGAGGAATATGGTCTGATCGCATTGCAACGAGGTAAACGCATGAGAGTATCCAACGCAATTTACGATACTCTTTTCAGAGAGTCGGTTCATGACCCAGGGCCGAGATGACTAAAGACAAGGCGCATCTGGCACCGCGTGGAGCACTGCGATGGCCGCGACATCACTGTGTGGGGAATGTAGGGCTTGCCACGCCGAAGCGACTAAGTGGCGACCTTGCGGGCAAGAGGAGCCGACAAATCACAAAGAAGCATCACTTGGTGTACGAAATTCGCGACACCGAGGTGGTTGTGCTAGTACTTGTCGCCTACGGACACTACGACGACAAG
>JAFZPB010000143.1 GCA_017552595.1 Muribaculaceae bacterium | reverse complement strand
TTCTCGACAACCAACTACCTCCAGCAGAACATTGGTAACCTTCGCAACTACGGTATTGAAGGTACTATCAACGCCAACATCATCGACAACCGCGACTTCAAGTGGACATCGGGTGTGAACGTAGCATGGAACCGCAACTACATCAAGGAACTCACCGCCGTCACCGCAGAAATCCCCGCACGCGGGACTCCTTCGGGTATCGGCTCGACCCTGCAATGGTACATGGTCGGCGAAACCGCCTACACCTTCCGTGTCTATCAACAGGTTTACGATGCTTCCGGCAATCCCGTTCCCGGACAATATGTTGACCAAAACGCCGACGGTAAAATCGACGATAAGGACCTTATCAACTATCACTCACCGGATCCCAAGATCACAGCAACATGGAACAACACCTTCTCGTTCCGCAACTGGGACCTCGGAATCTCGCTCCGCGCAAACTTCGGCAACTACGTTTACAATGGTCCGAAGTACGACCGCACAGGTCTTGACCGTGTCGACAGTTACGGCTTGAACAACCTTCTCCGCGACACCTACCTCTTCCCGAGCACCGACGCAGGCTTGCTCCTCTCCGACTACTTCGTTGAAGACGCAAGTTTCGTGCGCTGCGACAACATCACTCTCGGCTACACTTGGCCCAAGATTTTGAACAACATGCGTCTCCGTCTGTTCGGTGCCGTTCAGAATCCCTTCGTAATCACCAAGTACACAGGCCTCGATCCTGAAATATACTCCGGTATCGACTCCAACGTCTATCCGCGTCCCATCACCTTCTCTCTTGGTCTCGTAGCAAATTTCTAATCAATTTAATGCTTTAGAATTATGAAGAAATTCAATAAAATATTCCTCGTTCTTGGATTAGTCGCAGCATTCGGTCTTTCATCATGTATCGACGACCTCGATCAAGCGCCGAAAGACCCCAACCAGCTGACCAACGAAAAATTCAAAGAAGACCCTGAAGGCTATATGAACGCCGTTCTCGCCGAATGCTACCTTTCGTTCGCAACGACAGGTACCGGCGGTGCAAGCGGTAACGCCAACATTCAAGGTTTCGACGGTGGTATGGGTACATTCCAACGCGCCGTGTTCAACCTCAATGAAATCCCGACCGACGAAGCCGACTGGCTCTCCGTCAGCGACTCCCACATGAACGCATCAGTTCAATACTGTACATTCCCCGCCAACAACACCTGTATCTACGGTACGTATTCTCGTCTGACCATCAACGCATCGGTCTGCAACGAATTCATCCGCACCGTACAACAGGGCAAATTCGACCTTCCTGAAGAACTCAAGGAAAAGGCTGAGAACTATTGCAACCAAGCCCGCGTGCTCCGCTCGCTCGCTTACTTCTACCTCATCGACCTCTTCGGAAATGTTCCTTACGCCGATGAAACCCTCCCCGCCGGTGCTGTTCCCGACCAATACACCCGCGCCGAGGCTTACGCAAAAGTCGTTGCCGACCTTGAAGCAGCTGCAGCAGCTCTTCCCGACGCAGAACCCGCTTACGGCTATGTCGGAAAAGACGCCGCCGACGCTCTTCTCGCCAAGTTCTATCTGAACGCAGGCGTGTTCACAGGCACTCCCCAATACGAAAAATGCTGGAACAAATGTCAGGAAATCATCAAACGCCACCAAGGCGGCGGTTTCGAGGGTTCAGGTCTTGCTAACCACTACACCGCACTCTTCGCAGCAAACAACGACAAGTATGCTGCCGGCGGTTCGAACAAGGCTGAAAACGAACTCATCTGGATTATCCCCGGTGACGGTGAAAATCTTACCGCTTACTCCAACTCATCGTTCCTCATCAACGCGTGGGTAACCGCTGCTCCCGGCGATGCTCCCTACAGCATCCAAGCATCGGAATACAACATGGCAGGTTCGGGCTGGAAATGTATGCTCGCCCGCAAGCAGTTTGTCCAAAAATTCGACTGGTACGAAGACGGCACATCGCCCGACGTCCGCACCGCTCTTTGGAAAACTTCTCTCGACGGATTTGAAATCGAAAACACCGGTCTTACACAAAACGACTACGGCAATGGCTACGTAGCAGTCAAGTACACCAACTTCGCTTATGACAATGACGGCAACATCGACCTCGAAAACTCGCCCGTTCCGGCCGACTTCTCGAATGCCGACTATGCAGTCATCCGTCTTGCCGAAATCTACCTGACAGCCGCTGAATGTTATGTTGTCGGCAACGTTGGCGATGCCATCGAAGCCCTCGAATACGTCAACCTCATCCGTCGTCGTGCCGGCCTTGAAAACTGGACAGCGACCGACCTTACCAAGGACAACCTCCTTGACGAACGTTGCCGCGAACTCTATCAGGAAAACTGCCGCCGTACCGACCTCATCCGCTTCAACAAGTTTACAGGTAACGCTTATATCTGGAACTTCAAGGGCGGTGTCCCCAACGGCACATCAATTCCTGAATCAGCTAAACTCTACCCGATTCCCCAAACAGTTGTCGCTCTTACGGGCTACAAACAGAACACGGGCTACTAATTGTCGAACCAATTAAATAGATAGAATTCATTATGAAGAAATTATCAATATTGTTCGCGTCGCTGTTGGCAGTGGTTGCTTTCTCAAGTTGCGAAGAAGACACTACTCCGCAATATAAGAACCCGACCACGTTCGTTCTGAACACTCCGGCTCTGGCAAACCAGTTTATGGACCTCGATCCGGAAGGGACCATCTATTTCACCTGCACGCAGCCCGACTACGGCTATTCTGCCGTAACTCAATACTCGATGGAAACATCGCTCGATCCCAACTTCGAGAAATCCGAACCGCTCGAAACCATCGACCGCACTCTCGCCAAGATGCAAATTCGCCAAAGCGACCTCGCATTGGCCATCTGCAAACTTCTCGGAGTGGAATCGGCCGACGACTTCGACCCCGACGCTGTCCGCACGATTTATTTCCGTGCCAAAGCGCAACTCGAAGGCATCGAATCGAGCCAAATCACTTCCAACGTGGTTTCTCTCAACAAAGTGAGAAGTTACTACGCAATCCAAGAACCTGGCTTCATCTACCTCGTAGGTGCTCCTGAAGGCTGGGCAGGCCCGACAGAATCGGCAGCCGCTCACTACGCCGACTGGCGCCTCTTCGAAAGCAAGAATGCTATTGGCAGCAAGATTTACTCTGCTGTATTCGACATTCCTGCCGGAAAGGCCATGTTCCGCTTCTACACCGCTCTTACCGGTTGGGATGCCGATTCTTACGGTACTCAAGTCGAAGACAGCCCGATTGATGTCGCTATGGTTGACGGCGTTTACTCCGGCCCGATGGTCAAGGGTAAAGGTTCGTACAACATTCCCGATTGGGAAGGCGGCTCAATGAAGATTACCGTCAACATGAGCAATGAAAAGGCCATGATGGTAACATTCGAAGCCGGCGGCGTTGACACCAACGACAAAGAGTTTATCTATCTCGTAGGCTCTCCCGAAGGCTGGGCAGGCCCGGATGAGGCTAATGCAGCCCACTATGAAGCATGGAAACTCTACGACCTCGAAGGCAACAAGGTTTACACCGCTACGTTCAACATTTCTGCCGATGCAGCCACATTCCGCTTCTACACAGCCCTCACGGGTTGGGACGGCGGCGCATCCATCGGTTCGCAAGTTGACGACGCCGACGTTGATTTCGACTTCTCCAACGGAGCCATCGAGGCCAACTTGGTAGTTCCCGGCAAGGGTAAATACCACTTGACCAACTGGAACGGCGGAAAAGTGAAAATCACTGTCGATCTTGGCGCAAAGAAAGTGAAATTTGAAATGGCTTAACATTAATCATTAAAAAAGAAAAGTTATGAAGAAATTAAGCATATTTTTCTCATTGGCTATCGCTCTCGGTCTTGCATCGTGCGACAACTATGTCGAACCGAATCCCGCACCCCAGAGTTATCCCCAAGAAGCCATCATGTCGGCCGAAGGCCTGACAGTAGGTCTTGGTGACAACCTTGCCTCCGGAACGGTCGATCTGAAAGCCATTGCCGACGCAGGCGAAAATGTCAGCGTCATCAAGACTCTCAGTTGCGAAAACCTCCCCGAGGACGCAACTGTTGAATACATGATGGAAATCTCTTCCGACGACGCATTCAACAAAGTTGAAATTCTGAAAGTCACCAACGGCGCCGTTGACCCCAACCAATGGCAAGACTGCCACGTCAGCCTCTTCGGCAAGAGCCCCAAAGCGAAAGAAACTTACTATCGCTTTGCCGCTTACACAGCCCGTGGCAATGAAAACTACCGTATCGGCGACCCCGACCTCTACTTTGCCGCAGGTAAAGCAACTGTGATTCCGTTCCCCTCCGAAATCGTTATCGAGGACAACTACTATCTCCTCGGAACAATCAACGGTTGGAGCGTAGCCACCGCTATCAAGTTCAACCACTCCGACGCGTCGGTTTACGACGACCCCGTCTTCACACTTCCTATCGAAATCACTCCCGATCAGGCAGAAAGCGGATGGTGGTGGAAGATTATCCCCGAATCGACTTATGTCACCGGCAACTGGGTAGATGCCAACAACTCGCAATACGGCCCGTATGACAACGGCGACGAATCGCTCGACGGATTCCTCCTTCCGAAGATTGTAGACCCCGCTGAAAGCGCATTCGAGCCCGGTGCAGGTTGCATCAAGGCTTCTGGTCCGTTCCTCCTCACTATCAATATGGAAGAACTCACCTATCGCTTCGAGCAAACCTACGATGTTCTCTACACGCCTGGCGACGCAAACGGTTGGAACCACGCCAACTCCGACCTCCTCTACACCGACGACTATGCCAACTATCGCGGCTACATCCGTGCTAATCCCAACGGATTCAAGTTCGCCACCGATATGTCGTGGGACGATGCCCACACTTACGGCATGGCTGAATCCGGCACATTGACTCAACCCGGTGCCAACATCACCGACGCAACCGTAGCAGGTATCTACTATTGCAACGTCAATATTCCTTCGTTGACCTACAATATTACCCGCATCGAATCGATTGGCCTTATCGGTAGCGCAATGCCTGATGGCTGGAACGGCGACAGTTATTCGGTTTATACCGAAGCCGGACAGATGGTTTACACATTTGAAAATGTTAACTTCAAAGAAGGCGAATGGAAATTCCGCATGAATGGCGCTTGGGAGATTAGCCTCGGCGCTGGCTCGAACGGCCGTCAACTCGACCAATCGAACGACAACCTCCAAGCTCCTGGCGCAGGTGTATACAATGTAACACTCGACCTTTCGTCGATTCCTTACACCTACACGGCAGTTCCCGCTAACATGAACTAATCTGTCAAAAGGCTTTCAACTATTGTTGAAAACTTCAAAAAAGGCGGCTTGCAGAAATGCGAGCCGCTTTTTTTGTGGGTTTACCGCAGAATTTTTGTAATTTTACAGCCTGAAAAGAATTACGAGATGAAATTCATGTTTATATCATCGATAATCGCCTTAGTGGCGGCCTTCGCATGCACTTCGCAGTCTGGAAGCACTTCCGACAATCAAGGTCCGACGGCCGACACCGTCTCCGCCTACCGACCGACGTTCGATGCCGACACGGCTTTCGCCTACGTAAAGGCTCAGACTGATTTCGGGCCGCGTGTGGCAGGCTCAGAGGGCAACCGACAATGCCGCGAATGGATTGCCGCGAAACTGCGTCAGTTCGGTGCCGACACCATAGAGATGCAGTCGGCCGACCTTCGTGCCTTCAACGGCGATAAGTTCAAGGCCGTCAATATCTTCGCACGCTTCAACAAATCGGCGACGAAACGTATCCTTCTACTCGCCCACTACGACACTCGCCCGTGGGCCGACGAAGACCCCGACCCTGCCAACCACACGAAGCCCATACCGGGGGCTAACGACGGCGGCAGCGGTGTGGCAGTGATGCTCGAAGTAGCACGCCAACTGTCGATTACGCCAGTCGAAATCGGCGTGGATATGCTTTTCGTCGATGCTGAAGACTATGGCGACAGCCACAGCGGCGACGAAAGTTCGTGGGCGCTCGGCACTCAATATTGGGTTAACCATATGCCATACTCCAAGAACGAATTGCCCGCTTTCGGCATACTTCTCGACATCGTTGGGGGAGTCGGAGCGAAGTTCTACCGCGAATATCATTCCGAACTCTACGCGCGCGCGATAAATACTAAGGTGTGGACGGCCGCCCGCGCCTGCGGATTCGGACAGCAATTCGTCAACTCCCAAGCCGGCGCCGTCACCGACGACCACATCCACATCAACCGTGCCGGAATCCCCTGCATCGACATCATCGAATGCAACAACCCGTCGACGGGTTCATTCCCTCCGACATGGCACACCCTCGCCGACGACATCAACTCAATCGACCGCCAGTCGCTCCTTTCCGTGGGTTCGACAGTAATGCAGGTCATCCGCAATGAGAAATAACAATACATTTTGAATCAACACCTATGACTATCAACGACAAACAAGACATACTGATTGAGGAATTTGACGGTCTTGACGACTGGATGGACCGCTATTCCGTCATCATTGACATGGGCAACTCCCTGCCGCCAATCGACGAAGAATTGAAAACGCCGCAACACCTAATCGAAGGCTGCCAATCACGCGTTTGGCTCAATGCCGAACTTATCGACGGACACGTTCATTTCACCGCCGACAGCGACGCGATTATCGTCAAAGGCATAATTTCGATGCTTATCCGAGTGCTGAACGACCACACACCCGACGAAATCCTTGACGCCGACCTCTATTTCATCGACAAAATCGGACTGGCTGAGCACCTTTCTCCGACGCGCTCCAACGGCCTGTTGGCGATGGTGAAGCAAATCCGCGCCTACGCCCTCGCCTTCAAAGTCAAAGAAGAATTATAATAAATATCAATATCGCTGTTTTCCAACGATTTAAGTCGGAATCAATCGAGATATGGCAAGTTATAATTTACTATAAGTTGCCATAAGTCGAAAAAATTATGAGATATGGCAAGTTATAATTTGCTATAAGTTGCCATAAGTCCAAAAAATATCGAGTTATGGCAAGTTATAACGCTCGTCGGCGACTATCATTATTGCTGAACGGCGTTGCTTTTTTGACTTTTTGGGAATATTTTTTTACCTTTGCAAAAAGAATATCTAAAACTCCTATCATGAAATCATTCAAGAAATTAATGGTGATTGCGGTTGCTATGATGACCGCCGTCTCGTTCACATCGTGCGGCGATGATGACGACGATACCGATTATTCATGTTTCTTCCGTGGCAACGTAGGGTATCATTCCCAAAAATGTCCCATTCAGGCCGCTTATTTGGCTCCTGACGGAGAAAACGGGACCGGCATAAACGTAGTTTTCCTCGCCGACAGCAACGTGAAAATCGGTGCCCCACAAATCACCACACCCACCTGTGATTGGTTCGTCCTCTACCTGCCGACGAAACTTTTGGGCCAGCATACTACCGACATTTCGCAATTGTACTTAGACGGGTATTATTTCCAAGAAGCCAACTCAATCAACCACCCCCACGCCCCACTTGTTTATATGGGCGACATCTACGAAATGGAAATCGATTCTAAATACGAGGCGAACAAATATTTTTCAATCGATATGAAAGCCCAACTGCATAACGGCGACGAATTTGAAGTCCATTATGCTGGCACCCCCTACTTCTGCACCACACGCATCGAACGATGGATTCTCTCCGCCCCCGATAATGAATAACAACTAAACGATAACAGCGAGCCCGACTCCCATTATCGTTTGATTTTAGCGAATATTTGTTGCATCGCCGCACGGTCGAGCGGTTGCATTGGTGCAAGGTTTAGCGACTTAACCATGTGAAGCGTGCCCTGTTTGTATTTTAGGAAATGGTCGGTCTTGAGGTGCTTTTGGTAGGCCGATTCGGAGGCATATATTTCAAGAATTCGGATAAGGCAAGGATTCTCCTCGCTTTGCATGGGGAACAAACATAGCACCCCAGGTTCTCGCTCCATAGACGCTCTATCAACCTCGTTGGCAAATTCAAGATACTCCGCAAGTAGTTCGGGATAAACCTCAATCTCGGCAATGCGAACCATTATGTTTTCTTGAGGTTTTGCCTGAGGTTTTTCGGTCATTTGACCGAATAGCCACTGGGCATTCTTGTAAAGTATCATTTCCTTAAACGGAGCCAAATCCGCCTCATCGGTCAAGTAGTTCCGCATTCGTTGAAGTCCGGCCGTCAACACTTGCGGGGCGACATAGGGATAGTCGGAGCCGTAGAGCAGGTGGTCGGGAGTGGTAACGGTCAGCAGCATGCGGATAATCTCCGGCGAGTGAGCGCCCGCAAGGTCATAATAGAGGGCCGCGAGGTTGGCATCCCAATCTATTTCTCCCACAAGACCATTGGTTTGCATCACCGGCGTGAGCGACTTCATGCGAGGCACCATCAACGGCAGATAAGCACCGCAATGCGGTATCACAACTTTAATGTCGGAGTATCTCGCCAACACATTGCGCGAAATCATATTAGCCACGGCACGTGTCGTTTCCGAAAGATATTCCTGCATTGCAAGCGGTGTCTGCCGCATTACCTGCATATTGACCGGTTCAGGGCGATGGGGATGCAGAATGACAACAGCCTTACGTTCATTTAGAAAAGAGAAGAGTGGGTCGAGTTCTGGTGCGCCGAGATACTGACCGTCGATATTTGTTGCCAATTTTATGCCGTCGGCGCCAAGAACGTCAAGGGCGTATCGGGCCTCCTCAATTGCTTCATTTACATCGGGCAACGGCAAGGCGGCACAAAACAGAAATCGGCCAGGGTGTTCGCTCTTAAGCCTCGCCGCCGATTCATTAAAGGCGCGGACTGCCGATGCTGATTTTGGTTGTGGCGCGGGCATAGACAACACGGAAACGGCTATCCCTGCCTCGTCCATCCACTTCAATTGGGACGAGGAATTCCATGCGGGTAAAGGGAATCCCTCGTCCATCAATCGGGACTCTTTTTCAAGAGCGGAAACAAACTCAGGGGTGATGATGTGGGAGTGCACATCTATCACACCCTTAGCGTGTGCGGAAGAGGCAATCATTATTGTGGCAATTGTCGGCAGTAAACGTATTAAACCTGCTTTCATTACAAGTTGTTCACAATGTCCAAGATTTTCCGCTTAGTTTCGTCGGTTTTTTGTTCGTCAATTTTGGCTGTGACTATGCCGCAGTCCTCCGCACCCCAGTAGTTGCAGATATCGTGGTATTCAGAGGTAGCTCCGTCGTAAACGCGGGGAGAGTAAGACGACATCAACAATGCCATTTTCTTCACTTTCGCGGGAGCGTTCACACAGTACATCCGTTGGATTGGAGCCTGAATCTGCGCCGCGAGCGTAAAGTAGTAAATAGGCGCTGCCAGCACAAGCACTTCCGCTTCCGCCATCAACGGATAGAGTTCCTGCATGTCATCTTTCTGGATGCAGGCTCCATTGCCCTTGTTATGACAATACTCGCAAGCCAAACAACCTGCGATTTTCTTTTTCGCAACGTTTACCAACGTCACTTGATGCCCTGCGGCCTCAGCCGCTTTTTTGAACTCATCCGCCATCCATGCGGTGTTTCCATTGGCTCTCGGAGAACCTTGTAAAATGAGAATGTTCATAATCGTTGTTGTGAAATTATTATTCTTGTTATCTAATAAAGTGCATAGGTTGCCACTCTTCGCGTTCGGGATAGTCGGGATTGCCGTCGGCATGGATTTTTTTCAGTAGCCAAGCCATGTTGTTTGCCATCGTGCGCATTGTCTGCATACCTTCAGCGTCGAGCGCGGCCTGTCCTTCTTCACGTCCATAGACGATATTCCAATATTGTGATGTCACTACTGGCATATTCATCATCTCGAAGGGCATGTTCATCGTCTGATAAGCGGCTGTGGCTCCACCACGGCGGCAAACACAGACTGCCGCTGCAGGTTTGTTCACCACGTTTTCACCGGCAGAGAAGAACATTCGCTGAACGAGCGACAACACAGAGCCGTTGGGCTGTCCGTAATAGACAGGCGACCCTACGATGAGCGCATCGGCATCGGCCATCTTTTCCGAAATGCCGTTGCAAATGTCGTCATCAAATACGCAACGCCCCAATTGCTTAATTTTGCATTGAAAACATGCTATGCAACCGCGAACGGGCTTCACGCCGATGTGGACAATTTCGGTTTCGATTCCCTGCTGTTCCAGCGTCTTTGCCGCTTCGCTCAAAGCAAGGAAGGTGTTGCCTTTTTTATGTGGGCTTCCGTTAATCAATAATACTTTCATCTGAGTTTTTTATTTGGTTTTCAATATATTATAGTCATCAATTACGGCTTCAAGCCATTCGTTGGAAGCGTCGGGCTGAACATCTTTATGATAAGTGAGATGTTGAAACCATGAGTCGTGTGCGGCTCCGTGCCAATGTTTCACTTCGGCGGGAATGGCTATTACCGTTCCGGGAGTCATCTCGACTGCATCTTTTCCCCACTCTTGATACCAACCGCGCCCGCTGACGCAGATAAGCACCTGGACAGCGCCATGGTGAATGTGCCAGTTGTTGCGGCAACCCGGTTCGAAAGTGACATTATGCACACCGCCGCCCATATCGGCAAGATAACTGTTGCCAATGAAATATTGGGCGAAGGCGACGTTGGGTTCGCCTTTCGGCCATTTGCTGCGCAAGGTGTAACCTTCGCTGTCAAGCCATCCGCATAGTTCGTCGACCGTTTCTTGCGAATTACCCATATTCACCGCACCGCGTTTGTGCGCGGCCAACTGTGGTGCAACTCCTTCAAGACCGCTCAAGGCTGCTACGGTCACGATTTCGCGGTCGGCTGCGGTCAATTGGTCGCCGGCGAAAATGTCGCCGAAAAGGTGCGACTTGAGATAATAGTCATCCTGCGGGCAGAAGTCAAAGTCGAATGGTCGGCCCGACACCTGCGTTTGGTTCTTCTTGCCCAATTCGTAAGCGGCTTTAGCGTCATCCCATTCTGCGGGACGCATCCAAGGCTTCCCCTCCTGCCAATCGGGGTTCTTTTCTTCCAAAACTTTGCCGAGCACCCCCAACGCATTCAGCGAGCGAGGGAATCCCGTGTAAGCATAAAGTTGAGAAAAAGCCTCTTTTAGTTCGTTAATAGTCACGCCTTTATCAAGGGCCGAACGTACTGCAGGCTCCAATCGTTCCAAATTGCCTTGCGCCATCAGGCAGGCACATGCGGCCAATCCTTTCTGACGTTCTGTCAAAGTCTGTCCCTGAACCATTGCCATCGTCATTAATGCTACTATAAAAATTAGTTTTTTCATATCCGTCTTATTGGAACTTCTTTCCCGAGCCCCATGCTTTACCGACGATGTCGCCGAGTGCCCGGTAGCACATACCCGCAGCATCAAAAACGATTGGTTTGAGTTTCGCCAAGTCCACTTTTCCGTCGGTGAGAATGCTTTCGTCGGAGCTCATATTAACCACTTCGCCAATCAGCATGCCGTCCTCGAAACTCACCACTCTGCATTCGAGCGCAAGTGGATATTCGTTAATGATTGGAGCATCGACATTGGGGCTGGGAGTGATTGTAAAACCGGCTTTAGCCACTTTGTCGGGCACTTTATTTGCGCTCACGAGACCGAAATAGTCCGACTCTGCCACAGTGCGCTCGTCGGCAAAACTGACGGTGAACGCGCCTGTCAATTCCAAATTGTCGGTAGTCTTGTGCTTGCTTAGGCTGATAACTATCTTCGTATAATCCAACTGTCCTGCCCATGCCGCCATCATCACGTCGGGGTTGTGCTCTTTGTCCCAAGTGGCAATCATAACACAAGGCTGGGGTGTTGTCACTAAAGCTCGCTTGTTGCCGAAATTTTTGCGGCCTTCAACAGCCTGAAGATTATCATTCTTTTCCATGTTCCTATTTTCTTTTTGACTGTCGGTTGCCATGGCTGCCAGTACGATTAGCGACATGACAACCGTTGAAATAACTTTTTTCATATTCTGCATTTTTTGTTTATTTATTATTTTAACCTTACGTTTGACTTTCGTTCTTAACCGTAAGTCTCAATCAGATATTTGACGAAATTCATATCGCTAAAGTTGATGGTGCCGTTGTCGTGCTGGTTCATCGTGGCGATTTGCGCCATGTCGTCGGCCGAGAGTTCGAAGTCGAAGATATCGAGGTTCTGCATCATACGTTCTTTGTGAGTACTTTTGGGGATTGCGATGATTCCGCGTTGTGTGAGCCATCGCAAGGCTACCTGCGAAGGTGTCTTGCCGTACTTCGCACCAATGCCAGCAAGCAGTTCGCTCTTGATGATTCCGTCGACGCCTTGACCGCCCAGCGGACCCCACGCCATCATATTGCAACCTGTCTCGGCAAGCAACGGTTCGATGCCGCGCTGCTGAATCATGGCATTGCATTGCAGTTGGTTGACCATCGGTTTGATATCGACATAGTGGTGGAAATCGAAATAGCGGGCTTCTTGGAAATTGCTCACTCCAATAGCGCGCACTTTTCCGTCGCGATAGGCATTTTCCATCGCTCGCCAAGTACCGAACACGTCGCCATAGGCTTGATGGATGAGAAGCAAGTCAATATAGTCGGTTTGCAACAAGCGAAGACTGTCGTCGATTGACTTTGCCGCTTTCACTTCACCGGAATTGCTAATCCACACTTTAGTGACGAGGAAGATGTCCTCTCTGGGAATGCCGCTTTTTTTGATTGCCCTACCTACACCTTCTTCGTTGGCGTATGCTTGGGCTGTGTCAATCAGCCTATAACCTACGCTCAACGCGTCGGAAACGCAACGTTCACACTCTTCAGGTGACACCTGAAACACTCCGTAGCCGAGAATCGGCATACGTACACCATTGTTTAAGATTACTTCTCTCATATCGTTTATTCTAAAATTTTACATGCCTAATTTTTTCAACCAATTTTCCACTTTTTCCTTGCTGGTGCGGACCTCATGACCGTAGATTGAGAACTCGCCCTTGACAGTGGCTTTCGGAAAAGCCTTTTTCACGTCGCTGACACACGAGGCCAGTCCGCTTCCCTCATGGGTGGTGAAGGGAATCACCGTCTTGCCGTCTAGGTTGATGTCGCGGAACAACGTGAACATCACTTGTGGATAGGTGCCCCACCACACGGGACCACCGATGAAAACAGTGTCGTAGGCCGACAAATCGGGCGAGTCGCCTTCGTAAGGTGGCAGTTCACCGTTGTAGGCTTCCTCTTTCGCCAGTTTAATAAGTGGCGTGTAAGCCATACCGTCATACTTGTGGGTGACGATTTCGTATTGGTCGGCACCCGTTATTTCGCTGATATAGTCGGCAACGATTTTCGTGTTGCCCACTTCGATATTGCCCACGGCATAGTTGTCGCCTGCGTGGGAAAAGAAAATTACGATTGATTTGCTCATTGTTTTATTGTCTATTTGTTTGGATTCCTGTTTGTCCTGGCAGTTGGCCGCCATAAAGGGAAAGAGAGTGGCAAGAGCCATAGTGATAATTTTATTCATAATTGTTATTGTTTTTTGATGTTACAAAGTTAGTGGGTAATTCTGTAATGAAAAGAGCCTAAAATAGGGTAAAACTTTCACTTTTTTCGGTTTTTTGTTTTGTGGCGAACCAAAAGAATAGTATCTTTGTTCCTATGAACGAGATAAGCCAAAGCGATTTTGTATTCACTGAAGATTTCGCCGAATGTTGCAGGGAGGAATATTCCAATTATTGCCTTCACATTTTATGTCTGAGCGGTGCGGCGCGGTTTGCCGTTGGCGACACGTTGTTTAATGTGATTGGCGGCGATGCCATCATCAAGTCATCGGGAAAACCGATCACCATTATTCATTGTTCCAAAGATTTCAGCATCAAGGCTCTGCTTATCTCATGGACGTTTCTATATGCCAACACCCCACAGAGCAGTTATAATACTATTGGCAATATAGCAACCACACAAAACCCTGTAATGCCTATGCAGCAAGCCGACCTCGACCGCTGTCTGCTGAACTTCGAGGAAATACGTCGCCGTCTTGACCATCCTTACCACAATTTCTATGCCGACGTGCTGCGCCGAGCGGTAGAGACTATGATTTTCGATTTCTACGACATTCACGCACGTATGACCCACCAAAACATCGAGGGCGTGAGCCAGGCTTCACGCATTCTCCAACGTTTTGTGACATTGCTCCAGGAAGGCCTTTACAAAAAGGAAAGGAGGGTGGAATATTACGCCTCACGTCTTTTTATTACCCCCAAATACCTTAGCGAAGCCTGTGTCGACGTCAGCGGATATAATGCTAGCAGTTGGATAGAATATTTCACCACACAAGAGATAGCTCACTTGCTGAGCGACCGCTCAAAATCTCTTATCGACATTGCTTACGAGTTGAACTTTTCGTCGCCCTCTTATTTGAGCCGCTACGTGAAGCGGGTCTTCGGTTGCTCGCCCAGCGACTATCGCAAACGGCTTAAGTAGTTTCCCAACCAAAACCGCATTTCCCTTGCACTTTTCCATGGGTGCATGGCTATATTTGAGAGGCATGAATGGACAAAAACACACTTTTCGGCTCGTCAGCGAGAAAATTTCAATTTTTTTGTAGTAAATTTGTGGGATAAAGCGACCCGCTATGCTGAAGAAATTGTTTTTATCATTCATAATTGCGGCCGTGGCCATTGCCTCGGCGGGTTGCGGCGGCGACGAGCCATCGAAAAACTCCACCCGCCGCACCGTCCTCGTCTATATGGTGGCGGCGAATTCGCTCGGCGCTTCCGGCCTTGACTACGCCGACATCGCCGAAATGCAGGAAGGTGTCAAAAAAGGCATGAACAACTGCCGTCTGCTCGTCTATCACAACTCGATGGACGCCTCGCCCGTATTGAAGGAAATCACGCCGTCGGGAGAAAAAATACTTGTCGAATATTCCGACGGGGAGTATTCCACGAGCATGTCGCGCATGAACGAGGTGATTGCCGACGCGAAACGTGTCGCTCCCGCCAACGACTACGGACTTATCCTCTGGAGCCACGCTTCGGCATGGGTAGAGCCGACAATCGACGCCGAAGGGAAAACCAAATCATTCGGCAGCGACCGCAACCGCGAAATGTCGATTCCCAACCTCGCCAAAACACTGCAAGGCAAGGGTTTCTCGTTTATCTATTTCGACTGCTGCTTTATGGCAAACGTCGAATCTGTGTACGAACTTCGTAACGTCACCGACTATATCGCCGGCTCGACAATCGAACTGCCCGCCGACGGAATGCCCTACGACAAAAACTTGCCGTTGTTTTTCGAAGACACTCCCAATCTGAAAAAGGCATGCGAGAACACCTTCAATTACTATAATTCGCTCGACTCCCGCATCCGCCGCACATGCACGATGTCGCTAATCGACACGTCGAAACTCGGCAAGTTGGCCGAAGTGTGCCGACGCATCTACGCTCTCCGCACTCCCCTGCCCGAAGATTTCGACCCGCAACGGTTTCAGACCGGCGACAAGCCTTATTTGTTCGACCTCGCCCAATATATGCACGTTCTCGACGCCAACGGCGACAACTCTATGGCACTGGTCAACGCCCTTTACGACACCGTGCTCTACGAAGCCCACACCGAAAGCATCTGGGGCGCTATCGACATCTTTGAGAACTGCGGACTTTCCTGTTATATCATCAATCCCGACGACGGGCCCGATTTTCGCGGTTACAACCGCCTGAAATGGTGGACCGACGTCGCATCAGCCGCTTATTAACATTACAAACGATATGATTCAAACGCAAGACATATTTCCCGTCAAAATTACCGACGCCGACTCCATCCCCGTCGCCGACATACCGCAACTCGACTTCAAGCAACTCGCATCGCTGTCGTGGAGCGAAGTGGCGGACAATGTGGTTGACGGACTGATTAATTTCGCTTTGCATCTTGCTGTGGCGATTATCGTTTTCCTCGTCGGACGGTTTATCATCAGGCGCATAACCGTCGGCTTGAAAGCGGTGATGCTCCGAAAAACGGTTGACCGCTCATTGGCCACATTTATCCTCAGCCTTGTGAAAATCATTTTGATGTTCACGCTCATCGTGATAGTCATCGGCATTCTCGGCGTCAACACCAGTTCGTTTATCGCATTGTTCGCATCGGCAGGTATCGCCATCGGCATGGCGCTGAGCGGAACGCTGCAGAACTTCGCCGGCGGAGTGCTGATTCTGCTACTTAAGCCCTATAAAGTAGGCGACTACATCGAGACACAAGGTTATGAAGGTTATGTAACTGAAATACAGATATTTCACACCCTTATATCCACCTATGACAACAAGTCGATAATCGTGCCAAACGGGCCGATTTCATCGGGCAGCATCAACAACTACTCGCGTGAAAAATATCGCCGCATAGAATGGAAGATATCTCTGCCCTACGGTGTCGACATGGATTTCGCACGCAAAGAAATTCTTAAAATCCTCGCCGCCGACTCTCGACTTATCAGTGTTGGCGACCTTGACGACAACACTTCGACCGAAGCCGAAACCACTCCTGCGGCAGACACCGAGAAGAAACAATGTTTCTTAAAACGTTTTTTCCGCCGCCATCGTGCGAAATACGAAGAATTGGCATCGGAGCCGCTGGCAATTTCGGTAATTCCCCGCGTCAGCCACCATGCCGCCGTAGCGCTCAACGCACTCGACAACTCTTCGCTCGACGTCCGTGTCCGCGCATGGACCGAAGGCAAAAACTATTGGCCCGTCTATTACGAAATCCTCGAACGGATTTATACCGAACTTCCCAAAGCGGGCATTAACTTCCCCTTCCCGCAACTCGACGTCCATTTCGACAAGTCAATGAAATAATACATCAAAAAATAATTTACCATCAGGTTATGAAACGTCATATATCATTACTTATAGCATTGGCAATCAGCCTTTCAAGTTTTGCCCAGTCAATTGAGAAAATCCGCTATGGCGACTTTGAAAATTGGATAACCCGCCATATTCCCGAGTCGAAATTGCTCGGCGGAAAAACGAAAACCGTCTATGAAATCGGCCCGACTCAAACAATCGAAGGCGCCGTAGCCTACACGAACAAGGGCGGTTCGCCGTGGGCGACGTCGAATGTCTATGCCCGCGTAATGGGCATAAACAAGGCGAGCAACGCCGTAGTTCCCGACACTCACGACGGCAAAGGTCGCTGCTGCCGTATGTCGACCATCCTCGAGCCGTGCAAAGTGCTGGGAATGATGAATATGGAAGTGCTTGTCAGCGGTTCGATTTTCTTAGGCCGTATGTTCGAGCCCATCACTTCCACGAAATCCCCCTACTCCAAAATGGAAATGGGAATCCCCTTCACGAAACGGCCTAAATCGCTGCAATACGACTACCGCGTGGTAGTGCCGGCAAATGCTCAAAAGATTCATTCCTCGGGGTTTGGCAAAAAGAAAACTCTCAACGGAAAAGATTACGCCGAAGTGTTTCTGTTTTTGCAGCGTCGTTGGGAAGATGCCGACGGCAATATCTACGCCAACCGCGTCGGTACAATTCGCGAACGCTTTGGAGCGTCAACTACTGGATGGGTCAACGGGCACGTTGCCGATGTCATTTACGGCGACGCCACAAAAAGCCCGAAATACAAATCCTATATGGGCTTGATTCCCGAAGACCGCTCCTACTATGCACGCAATTCAAAGGGCAAGATGGTTCCAGTTAAGGAAGTCGGCTGGGACGCTCCCGACGCCACGCCCACACACATGATACTGATGGCTTCTTCGGGCAGCGGTGTCGCTTACGAAGGTGTTGTCGGCATGAACCTTTGGGTTGACAATTTCTATCTCAGATATTGATTTGATTAATTTAAACGAGTAAATTATGAACGAAGATTCATTTGGCGTCGACGACGCTATAGAGCCGAAAAGCCGCAGTCATCGCGGTTTTGGGATGTTTGTTTTGGGCATTCTCGTCGGTGCGGGGCTTACCGTCGGCGGATATTTTGGCTACAATTATTTCTCCGGCAGGGCCGAACGAGCCAACTATCACTATTTCGACGTGGAAATTGACAAAAACGTCGTCACACTCCACACGGGCATGTCGCGCGACAGCGTGACCGTCCTGATGGGGTTGCCCGTATCCAGCGAATCCGCGATTGTAGGCCGCCACTTCAACGAAACCCTCGAATACAACACCTCCGGCGGACTTACTCCCGACCTCGAACTGAAGTTTGTCGACGGCAAACTTACAGAATACCACCACAACGCCACATCAAGCGATGTGCTGAAATCGCTTGAAAAGGGCGTTGGCAGTCTATTTGAAGAACTTTTAACCCCATGATTTCTCTCTCGGCATTCAATTGGCTATTGGTCATTATGGCAGTGACTGCCGTGGTGGTATTCATTTCGCTCCACTTCGTCAGCGCCGGCTACGGCATGATGTACACCCGGCGATGGGGCCCGTCGGTTGGCAACCGCCTCGGGTGGGTAATGATGGAAGCGCCCGTGTTTATCGCCATGTGCATCCTCTGGGCGTTGTCGCCTCGACAGTGGGACACGACTCCGCTTGTCATCTTCTGTCTGTTCCAAGCCCATTATTTCCAACGGTCGTTCATCTTCCCGATGCTGATTCAGGGCAAGAACCGTATGCCGCTATCAATTATCCTTATGGGCGTGCTGTTTAACCTCATCAACGCCCTGATGCAGGGGGGCTGGATTTTCTATCTCTCGCCCGAAGGGATGTACTCCCCCGAGTGGCTCTGCACGCCTCAATTCATCATCGGCACGCTGATTTTCATCGCCGGCATGGCAATCAACATCCATTCCGACCACATTATCCGACATCTTCGCCGCCCGGGCGACACGCGCCACTACATTCCCCGCGGTGGAATGTTCCGTTACGTCAGTTCGGCGAACTATTTCGGCGAATTCGTGGAATGGACAGGCTTCGCCATACTGACATGGTCGTGGGCCGGAGCAGTGTTCGCACTTTGGACTTTCGCCAATCTCGCTCCCCGTGCACGCCGCATCAACCGCCGCTATGCCGAAGAATTCGGCGAAGAATTCACCCGCCTCAATCTCCGCGCAATCATTCCGTTTATATATTAGACTTAAGGGGCTTTCTATCAATCCCCCGTTCAAAAGACTTCAAAAAAAAAGCAACAATAATGAACTCTTTCGCAAATTCAGGATTATATTTGCATCTACAATTGTCAGTCAATCGGTCACAATGCCCGCATTGTTCCCTCTTTCCTGCCAACTATCTGCTAAATATTCTCTCTGAATTTCCTGAAAGGCAATTTATAGAAATCCCCTAAATAATACCCAACCCATGAATAAACTACTTTCCACATTGATTATGGCAGCAGTCATCACCTTCGCCGCCTCCGCGCAATCGTTCGACGAGTGCGTCTATACACCCAAGCAAACCGCCTTCAAGGTTTTCGCTCCCGCGAAGTCGGCAAAAGTGGTTGTCAACATCTACGACAATGCTTTCGCTCCGACGCCCGATCAAACGGTAACGCTAAAACGTAAAGGCAAAACCGAATTTTGGGGAGCCACCGTCAAAGGAGACCTCAAAGGCAAATTCTATACGTTCGACACCGGTCACGGCGAATTCCCAGGCATCGCCGCCAAAGCCGTAGGCGTTAACGGCCACCGCGGGGCGATAATCGACCTTGCATCGACCGACCCGGCCGGATGGAGCACCGACCAACGTCCGACGCTCGCCGACCCCACCGACCAAATCATCTACGAACTCCACCACCGCGACTTCTCGGTGGCACGTCCCGATGCAGTGTTCAAGGGCAAATTCCTTGCTCTCGCTGAGCCGTGGGCTGTGAATTATCTCTCCGACCTCGGCATTACGACGGTGCACATCCTTCCGTCGTTCGACTACGCCACAATCGACGAAACCAAACTCAAGAGAAATCAATACAACTGGGGCTACGACCCGCAAAACTATAACGTGCCCGACGGAAGTTATTCGACCAATCCTTTCGACCCTTCGGTGCGTATCAACGAGTTTAAACGCATGGTGCAGGCTCTCCACAAGGCAGGCATCCGCATAGTGCTCGACGTGGTGTATAATCATACCCACGATATCGAACACAGTAATTTCCAACTCGACTACCCCGACTATTTCTACCGCCGTAACGCCGACGGCACTTACAGCAACGGCAGCGGATGCGGCAACGAAACGGCCAGCGACCGCCCAATGATGCGCGAGTATATGATTGAGAGTGTCCTCTATTGGATTAACGAATACCATATCGACGGCTTCCGCTTCGACCTCATGGGCATCCACGATATAGAGACTATGAACGCAATCCGCGCAGCAATCGACAAGGTTGACCCGTCGATTACGATGTACGGCGAAGGCTGGTCGGCAGGGTCCTGTGCCTACGACGGTGATAAACTCGCCATGAAAGCCGCCACTTCGCGTATGCCCCGCATCGCCGCCTTCTCCGACGAGATGCGCGACGCTCTCCGCGGCCCATTCTCCGACGACCATAAAGCGGCTTTCCTCGCCGGACTTCCGGGCAACGTGGAAAGCATTAAATTCGGAATCGTCGGCGGCATCGCCCACCCGCAAGTTGACATGAAGCGCGTCAACTACGCTTCAGAGCCGTGGGCTGCCGAACCTTCGCAACTCATCGCCTACGCAAGTTGCCACGACGACATGTGCCTCGTCGACCGCCTCCGTGCAAGCATTCCCGGCATTTCCGACGACGAACTCATACGCCTCGACCTCCTTGCCCAAACAGCCGTGCTGACATCTCAAGGTGTGCCGTTCATTCTTTCGGGAGAAGAACTCCTCCGCGACAAAAAGGGCGTTCACAATAGTTATAATTCGCCCGACCGTATCAACCGACTGAAATGGACCAATCTCGGCATCTACCGTGACGTTTACGACTACTACAAGGGACTTATCGCAATCCGCAAACATCACGCGGCATTCCACCTCCACACAGCCGACGCAGTGCGCAGCCACCTCGAATTTATCGACCTCGGTGAAAAGGCCGTGGCTTATAAGATTAAAAATCTCGAAGGCATCGACTCGTGGAAAAATGTCTATGTTGTGCTCAATGCCGACAAATCTCCTGTCAGCATCACTCTCCCCGCTTCGGCTTATACTGCTGTAGTGGCCAACGGAAAAGTCGATGAAAACGGACTTTGGAGCATCCGCACAGGCGATTCCTCCACCGTTTCCGTCGCCCCGCAATCCGCACTTATAATCCATGATTAATTAATGCATGATGCATAATTCATAATGCATAATTAAATATATTGACAATAATAAAATTGACAACAATGAAAACCAGGAAATTAACAGCAACAATGACGGCTTTGGTGGCATCGTTTGTGCTTTTCGGAGTGGCGATTTTCACCTCCTGCGGGAGCAAAGACGAGCCTATTAACCCGAAAGTGAAGCCGAACTACATCAGCCTCAACCGAAGCAACTTGAGCCTGAAGGTAGGCGAATCGTATCAACTTATAGCCACTGTCGAACCTGATGACGCCGATGACAAAACAGTCATTTGGACTGTTGATGGTTCGGCCGCGACTGTCAATGACGAAGGTGTCGTTGTAGCGCTATCACAAGGCTCTGCCGTCGTTACAGCGACAGCCAACGCTAATCACGACGTATTTGTCGACTGCTATGTCACAGTATCCGGTTCAACTCCTCCCGAACCGCCTGTCAGCGACGACCCAGAGCCGACGTTGCCCGGACCGATGTGGGGAACAATAATAAATAATCCTTAACGACAAAAACGAAACTCAATGAAACACTATAATTTTCTCTCGATTTTAGCCGTATCGGCTTTGTCGCTGATTGCAGCAAGTTGCACCAACGAAAGCGAACCCATCGAAAACGTCGAGCCTGCACCGCCTCATGAAGTGATTCTTGAACTGACCGCGGCTCCAGATATGTCAATTCCGCCAGAGTCGCGAACAACCTACGATGTCATTGCCAACAACGGATTGAATCCTAAATGGAAAGAGGGCGACGTAGTGGGCTTGCGTTGGCAAAACAGTTCATACCAAAGATTCATTGAACGCTTCGAACTTATCAGCGGCACAATCTCCTCCGACGGCAAAAAAGCGAAATTCAAATGCACCACAAGCACACTTCCTACCTATGGGAAGGCGACATTCACAATGTTTTATCCTTACTCTACATCGGGAGAAGTGTGGATGGGGAGTCAAACCGGCAAACTTGCCGACCTCGGCAAATTTCATTATATGACAGGAGAAGGCACTGTCGATAACGGCAAAGTCACACTCGGCGAATTTAGAAACCGCATCGCCGTGATTCGTCTTCCCAAAGGCGAAAGGATTATCCGCGAAAAAGGCAATACAACACGCCAAATTTGCTTCGACAACACTGTGTACAACTTCACGTTCAACAATGGATACGAAACGGGCAAAACCGTGTCGAAAAACGTGTCGCTTAAAGACGGGGCACCGACTGAAGACTTATATTTCGCTCTCGGACTGTCAAATTCCTATTATCCTATCGGCAAATTCATTTTCGGAGTCAACCATTCGAACGGCTATGTTTATCAAGAAGTTGATTGCGGCGACACCGGCGTCGGTGCGGTTGTCACTCTCCACATGCATCCGCTCGTTCCCAACGAAATATTCACTGTCAGTGGAATCATGTTTAAGATGATTGGAGTCCAAGGCGGCACTTTCACAATGGGTCCTGACCCAAGAGACAAATATGGTTACTCACCTGCGCATCAAGTGACTCTTTCCGACTATCTTATCGGCGAATGTGAAGTGACGCAAGACCTGTATAAAGCCGTACAGGGCGACAATCCAAGCAAATATAAAGGCGACAAACTGCCAGTTCACAAACTATTCAAAGAGAATGCGGTAGCATTTGCCCAACGCCTGACGACTGCGACGGGCAGGAAGTTCTTCGTCCCATCCGAGGCGCAATGGGAATATGCCGCATTGGGCGGGCGCCATTCCAAAGGCTATACCTACTCAGGCTCGGACTACCTCGACGCTGTGGCTTGGTATGAGGGCAACACCGACGGCAAAACATATAGGACAGTCATGAACAAACAGCCTAACGAACTCGGCATCTACGACATGAGCGGCAACGTCTGGGAATGGGTGGCCGACATGTCGGGGCGCTATCCCACCTATGCCGTTACCGACCCCGAAGCCGGATTGTCATGGGCTGGAATAGATAACGACTTGGTCAACTGCCATCTCTGTCGCGGCGGCGCTGTCACCGACGGCGGCACTGCCATCAAAGTCCGCTACTACTCCGTCTATAACGAAGAATGGTTCATCAAAGTGCTCATGCCCGGCATGCGTGTAGCCCTTTTGCCACAATAAGTTTAACGACTAACAAAATGGACAACGATTTATATCCCGATTCGATTCTTTTCACGCCGGCTAAAATTGGGCCGGTAGAAATCCGTAACCGCACAATCCGCTCGGCGGCGTTCGAAAGCATGTGCCCGGGCAACCGCCCGTCGCAGCAATTCCGCGACTACCACGTGAGCGTGGCTCAAGGCGGTGTGGGAATGACAACATTCGCCTACGCTTCCGTCACACGCAACGGTCTGTCGTTCGACAAGCAATTGTGGATGAGGGCCGAGATAGTTCCCGAACTTCGTGCTATTGTCGATGAAGTCCACGCCGCGGGTGCGAAAGCTTCGATTCAACTTGGGCATTGCGGCAATATGTCGCACCGCTCAACCGCCGGACAAACGCCAATTTCGGCATCGTCGGGATTCAACCTCTACTCCCCCACCTTCATGCGCGGCATGAAAGAAGACGAAATCATCGCCATGGCGAAATCCTTCGGCGACGCCGTGCGTTTGGCTCGGGATGCGGGATTCGATTGCGTGGAAATCCATGCCGGTCACGGCTATCTCATCAGCCAGTTTCTTTCGCCCTACACAAACCACCGTCACGACCACTGGGGCGGCTCTCTCGACAACCGCATGCGGTTTATGCGGCTTTGTATGGAAGAGGTGATGAAAGCCGCTGGCAATGACATCGGCGTTATCGTCAAGACGAATATGCGCGACGGTTTCAAAGGCGGCATCGACATCGACGAAGGACTTTTGATTGCCAAAGAATTGGAACAGTCGGGAGCGCACGCATTGGTATTGTCGGGCGGCTTCGTCAGCAAAGCCCCGATGTATGTGATGCGTGGCGCAATGCCTATTCGTACGATGACATACTATATGCATCCGTGGTGGCTGAAATACGGTGTCCGTATGTTCGGTCGTTTCGTTATTCCGACAGTGCCTTATGAGGAGTGTTATTTCCTCGACGACGCACGCATATTCCGTAGCGAGTTGAAGATGCCGTTGATATATGTGGGCGGCTGTTCCACACGCGAAAGCATCGAGCGAGTGCTCGGCGAAGGCTTCGAATTTGTACAGATGGGGCGTGCTTTGCTCCGCCAACCCGACTTCGTCAACCGCATGCGTCAGGGCGAAAACTGCTCAGGTTGCACCCATTCCAACTACTGCATCGCGCGCATGTACTCCCTTGAAATGGCGTGCCACACCCAGTTCGACGACCTCCCCGACTGCCTCCGCCGCGAAATCTCCCGCCTCGAAACAAAATAAGACATTGTAAACGCAAAACCGATTGCTCGGCGTGAAAGCCGAGCAATCTCTTTATTCTATAAACTTTCAACTTTAGTTCTTGGGGGTTTGATATTTGGGGGAAAATCGCTATCTTTGCACTCGAAAAAGAGAACATCATTGTTGATTGAAAAAATATATCCACGATGGACGAGAAATTTGAAATGGTGGCGAAGACGTTCCAAGGTCTGGAGGACGTGTTAGCCGATGAAATCAAAGCCCTTGGGGGCGAAAAAGTGACCGTTGGTCGCCGCATGGTGTCGTTCGAGGGCGACAAGGCGATGCTCTATCGAGCCAACTACTGCTGCCGCACGGCGTTGCGTGTGCTGAAGCCCTTCTATAAGTTCACCGCAACCGACCCTGATTCGCTCTATGAAATGGCGAAAGAGTTCGACTGGACCACGATTATGAACGTCAAAAGCACATTTTCAATCGACAGTGTGGTCAACTCCGACGAATTTGCCCACTCCCGCTACGTCACCTATCGCATCAAGGACGCTATCGCCGACTATTTCGTTGACAGATTCGGCGACCGCCAACGTCCGAGCGTGCGTCTGACCGACGCCGACGTGGTTATCAATGTGCATATTTCCGACAACCGTGTGACGCTCTCGCTTGACTCGTCGGGAGAATCGCTCCACAAGCGCGGATGGCGTGTGGCTCAGACTGAAGCGCCCATCAACGAGGTGCTCGCCGCAGGCATCCTTATGAAAGCTGGATGGAAAGGCGAAACCGACCTAATCGACCCGATGTGCGGTTCGGGCACGTTCCTCATCGAGGCCGCTTTGATGGCCACACACGTCAGCCCAGGTTCTTTCCACCGCGAATACACTTTCCAAAACTGGCCCGACTACGACGAGGCTCTATTCCGCCAAGTGGCGGCTGAAGCCGACGCATTGAGTTCTGACGAGGCGTTCACCCACCGCATCTACGGCGCCGACATCTCCCCCCGCGCGATAGAAATCGCCGAAAAGAACATCGCTTCAGCCAAGATGACTCGCCATATCGACCTGCAAATCAAACCTATTTCGGCATGGACCGAAGCCCCCGGCGAAAGCGGGTTGATTGTCACCAATCCACCTTATGGTCAACGTATCACCGCCGCCAGTATGGACCAACTTTACCAATCGATTGGCGAAAGGTTGAAACATGTTTTCATGGGCTATACGGCATGGATTATCGGCTACCGCGACGACCATTTCTCGTTCCTCGGCCTCGCACCTTCTTCGCGCGAACAACTGATGAATGGCGGCCTTGAATGCCAACTCTGCGAATACCGACTTTTCGCCGGTTCGAAACGCGATTTTATGAGCGGAGGCGGCAAACTGAAAACTGTCGAAATTGAAGAGCGTCAGCACGCCAAAGCCGAACGGAAATCGGAACGCGAATGGCTCAAGGATGCCCGTGACAAAGGTTTCGGTGGCCGCAGGTCCGGCTCCCGCGAACGCCGAGAAGATGGCCCACGCAACCGAAGAGACGAACGCCGAGAGGGACGCGACCGTCGCGAAGGCGGTGACCGCCGCGATCGAAAAGAAGGCGGACCACGAAATCGGAAAGACGAACGACGTGACGCCAACAACCGCCGTAACAGAGGTCTCCGCGACCGTAACGACGACCGTAACGACAGTCGCGAGAAAATCAAGGAAGAACGACGCGAAGGTTTCCGTGCTCGAAAGGGCGAACTTCCCGAAATGAACGAAATAGAACGCGAACTTGGCCGCTACCACAACACGACAGCCCTACGCAACATCGTGGGCCGCCAGCCGTCGCTCCCGCCTAAAGAAGGTGAAAGCCGTGTCAGAATGCGCAGCCGCGGATGGAAAAAGTCCAACCCCGACAATTC
>JAFZPB010000142.1 GCA_017552595.1 Muribaculaceae bacterium | reverse complement strand
TGCCGTAGGGAACAAGAGCCGCATGCCGCCGCATTTGCTTTTGGCGATTTGCCTTGACATATCCTGATTTAGCCAATTCTTCCACGTTTTCCTGCGTCGGATCATTCAAATTCCATCGTTTTATCCCGCGCATCAACAAGAACGCCATCCAGCGATTATGCTCGGACTCGGCTAGGTTTTCTTTCAATTTTGGAGATTCCAGCGCGGCGACAAGTGAACGAGAATTTCCGGGGATGGGTTCAAAAGCTCTCGCATCCGCATTCCAGCAAAAACCGGCCAGCCTGAGAATTGTTCGAATCCCAAATGCGGAAGCCCGACTGGATTCCTTGTCGAACATTGAAGTGTTCAGCCAATCCGCATGGCTGAATTGATCCGTGGGCGTGTGTCGATACAGCCAATTTCTGTATTCGGCGGCTCTGTCCTGTTGTTCGTCCACCACGGTTGCCTTCGTATAGATTGAAGATAGGCAGCCGAACGAGGACGGCATCAAACCGAGTTTTCGCATACTATGAATTCTCATTTCCGTTTCGTCGGAACGGACACGTACGAAGAACACTTCGTCAACTCGCAATTTGACGCCGCGTTCAAGGTAGCGTCGGGACATCTCGGTTGCAAGCCGGAAATTAACTGAATCATCCTGCATTGCGACTACAACGCGATTCCATGGACCATGTTTTTCCATTTCAGCGTCAAGCCATTCCCAGAATTCCCCGGAGCGTACGTCGCATTGCTTGAAATCGAGGTTGTATTCCCGAACAGCATCTGGAGCCGAAGCTTTGAAAGAGTCGTAGGATTGTTCTAGCGCATCAACTATGTCGGCCGAAAAAGACGTGCCTGGCAATTGGGCATCACATACCATGTCATTAAGAAGTTCCTTCCCTTGCGCCCCATAACCGACGAGCAATAGCCGAAACTTGCCGCGGGAGCGTCCTGTCGATGTGTCGATTTCGATTCCCGGAACAGCAGACATCGGGTGCTTCCACAAAAAAGACTTCGAAACTAGAGATTCTTCGCGAACGACGTGGATTTCTGTATTCGACCTGGCGGGATTGCCGTTTCCCGACATGTTGGCGACGGAATCCGCCCATTGATACAAGATGTCAGAGTCCGCCGACTCTCCGATTCTGACATATACATGTGAGTTTGATTTCAGTTTTCGAACAAGTGCCGACGCACGCTCGACATTCAACTTCCAGTCTGGATTAAGGAAGTAGTGGAAGCGCCCTTGGCGCAAAATCGGCCCTGGCGTGTCGGGTCTTGCATAAACCCAGAGTTCGTTGTCCGCCGAAAGGGTGCGCGTCAAATCCGTGTCTTGTTGCTCAAAGAGCGACGGATGCCGCACGGGAATAGCGTACACCAATGTCGATCTCTTTGTCCCGTCTGTTTGAATGGACCTCGCAAGAGAACGTGTTTCACGGTCGGTTTCGCCCCAGAATACATGCGTCTCCCTGTGCCCGGCAAACCGGCTCGCGGTGCGACTTGTTCGAGAAAATATTGGGTGAAGGCAATTGCCGAGAATTGTCGGAAATAATCTACAAGCGAGTCTGATTTCGTTGAAAATCGCTACGCCGAAAAGGCGTGTGCCAAGAAGAAATACGCACAAAACGCAGCCCAAGTGGAAAAGATAGTAGCATATAAGCCAATTTACATTGGCATCGGACTTCTCATTTATCTTAGTTTTTTGGTCATCTTTTGTATGAAAGACGTCTTTCGGCAAATCCTCTTTTCTATAGGTGGCGTCTTTCGGCAAACCATCTCCCCTGGAGAGGAAAAATGAAGAAATCGACATGTCGGCCGAGTGCGCCAATCGCTCCAGGCGATTGGTGTTGGATGCGGGAAGAACTGTATCCCAATAGACAAAGTATATTCCAAAGACGAAAAGACCCATGCTAAAACCAATAAGCAGCCATTTGTTTCGTAGCATCCCTTTCATCATGGTGAATAAAAACACAATAAACACCAGGAAAAGCATACAGTAAACCAAAGGTGCTACATTCGGGAAAAACCGTGCTATCAAAGAGAAATATCGCATCATGATGCCCTCCAACTTAAATGGC